>NZ_JBHILS010000005.1:60402-62105 GCF_042193385.1 Bartonella sp. TT119HLJHH
CCCGCAACAAACAAGCCTCTTGCGTTTTAAGAAGCCCCCCTTGCCCTTAACGACAAAAACCCACACC
The DNA here is from genome assembly GCF_042193385.1 of Bartonella sp. TT119HLJHH. Classification (NCBI taxonomy): domain Bacteria; kingdom Pseudomonadati; phylum Pseudomonadota; class Alphaproteobacteria; order Hyphomicrobiales; family Bartonellaceae; genus Bartonella; species Bartonella sp. TT119HLJHH. The sequence goes on from NZ_JBHILS010000005.1 coordinate 60,470, forward strand.
ACTTCAACAATCCAACGGCTCAACAGCGCTCCTATTCTTGCAACACTCCCTAACAGAGCTTATTTGTTTAAAGCTGAAAAGGCTTTTACTTTTTTCCACTCTTTGTGCTTTTTTATGTCCTTTTTTTACGAAAAAATTTTTACCTTCAAGACCAACCCTTAACACACCCTAAGGAATTTATAAGGGATATACCCTTGACAAGAATAAGACTTCTTGTTAAATCTCTCCTACTTTTTTGCAATTTTCACTTATCGTTGTGCTAATGAAGTGGTTAATGCGTACCTTAAGAGTGCGCTTTTCTTTTTGTGATCACAGTGAAAAAGTGTATCGTGTGATGTTATCATGGAAGTACGATATCGCAATGCAATGCTCATAGAGTAAGCAGTCTATTGGGGTTGTAATATTGTATTTTCGTGTTTTAATATTGTATTATAGTATTGTGTTACGTAAACTATTTAAACGGTGAATATGATGAAAATTAAAAATTCGCTTAAAGCACTAAAAGAGCGCCACCGTAACAATCGTTTGGTGCGTCGTAAGGGTCGTGTTTATATTCTTAATAAAACGAACCCACGTTTTAGAGCACGTCAGGGCTAATTCTTTTAGGACTAATTTCTTTAGGATCAATGTTTTTATGCCTACTTTAATTGTAGGCTTAAAAAATTTTTTTGCGTTTTTTTGGTTATAAGTCCGTTGATTACAAGTCTAGTATTTGATAATATTTGGTGATTTATCTTTTGGGGGCTTGTTTTTATGGATTCTTCTATTTTTTTAAAAGCCTTTCGATTTTTTCAGCTGCGTTTTTTCTGTATTTTTCAGCGCGCGTTTTTTCTTTTTTTTGTTGGCGTTTTTTGTTTTGTTCCCTCGAGCTATGGGCAAAATCCTCCTTCTCTTCCTGAAGATCGGCCTTCTCCACAATCGCTTTTACCGTTAGATGATCTTATTCCCAATTCTCCTCCCCCTTCCTCAACGCCCTCCGATTCTGATTCCTCGGCGGTTATTCTTGAAGATCTTGACAAAGAGCAACTTTCCCATGTTGATAGAGTTAAGCAGCGCAAAGAAGCAGAAATTTCACGTTTACTCAAAGAGTTGAAATATTGTGCTGATGTTGCTAAAGCGAAAAAGATCAGTCAACAACTTCAACATTTATGGTCCCAATCGGGGAGTGAGACGATTGATCTTTTAATGTCATGGGCTGAAAATGCGCTCAACAGCGATGATTATGGACTTGCGCTTGATTATATTGACAATGCTCTTGCACTTTTACCTACTCATTCTGAAGCTTGGGTAAGGCGTGCTTGGATTCACATTCAGCTGAACGATTTCAAACTTGCCCTGCTTGATCTCAACCATGCTCTTGAGCTTGAGCCGCGCAATTATAGTGCTTTTTTTGAACTTGGTGTTGTCATGGAAGCAACGGAGCGTCCAAAACTTGCTCTTAAAGCTTATGAAACAGCATTGGATTACTATCCACAAATGCGCAGGATTCAAAAGCGCGTGCAAGCTCTGTTAGACGAACAATCACCCCAAGCTCTTTAAAACCATTCAAGAACAAGACTCTTTACGGCATGCTTTCAAACCTAGATAAGACGCAAGCCGGCTTCACATTCAACTCAATAAACTGCCCCTGCTTATA
>NZ_JBHILS010000005.1:62205-79748 GCF_042193385.1 Bartonella sp. TT119HLJHH
GCGCGTGCAAGCTCTGTTAGACGAACAATCACCCCAAGCTCTTTAAAACCATTCAAGAACAAGACACTTTACGGCATGCTTTCAAACCTAGATAAGACGCAAGCCGGCTTCACATTCAACTCAATAAACTGCCCCTGCTTATACCCCCACAATTGACAGTGTCTTTTTTTGAAACTTAGCCATTACCATAAAAGCAACGGAGCGTCCAAAACTTGGCTCTTAAGATTGATGAAACAGCATTGGATTACACTCCACAAATGCGCAGAATTCAAAAGCGCGTGCAAGCTCTGTTAGACGAACAATCACCCCAAGCTCTTTAAAACCATTCAAGAACAAGACACTTTACGGCATCCTTTCAAACCTAGATAAGACGCAAGCCGGCTTCACATTCCACTCAATAAACTGCCCCTGCTTATAACCACACCCCCACACACAATTGACAGTGCCTTTTTTGAATTTGGACCTTTTTTGTATTGCAGGCAGCGTTCAAACATTTCCAATATACTTCCTTCAGAATTTCTCTCATAGCAAGAAAACGCTTCACGCTTGAGTCCTCTTCAGCCGTTTCTTCTTTTCACACCTTCCATCATGGATAAAAAAAATTTGTAAACACGATCCTCAAAAAATACTTTTTGAAAAAAGCTTAAAACATCGCTTAGCGCCTCTGATAAACTGTCATCATCTGTTTTTATTTTTAAACTTCAACCATAGCAGCACATACCGTATCGGCTCTCCTCCCCCTTCAAAATTGATAAAACAACCCTGAAATATGGCTTCACAAGACAAAAACTTCAAAGAAGCAATATCAATTCAACAAACATCCTTGAATAAGAAATATTCCTTTCAAAACTCCTCCAAGCATTCCCACGAAACATAAAAATCAAGCATTGTCCCAAAAGAGCCAGTCAAGCCATTGCCAATAAACCGTTCTACGTCACTCAATCACCCACCCCCACTCATATTTTTTGCTTTTTTACTTTGAATAAGCCATCCATCATACAGCCATTTCGAGCAGCCACCAGCAAGGTTATAAAAACTCTCCTGAAATACTTTATGAAAAAGAAGAGAGCGAGGTTATTTTATCCCTAGCAGAAACTATGAAATTGTTTTATATTAAGGAGGGTGTTCTGCGCTTCTCGACAGGAAATAACGTATTCCTGAGACCTTAATGATCTCCAAGGGAGCTGTCCCTGATCAAGCCCGTGGGCTTTTTCATATGGCGCCCACCTATTTGTATAGGTTCCCGGGATCAGCTTTTTCCATCGGCTGTTGTGGATCACCCTTTATTTGTATAACTTTTTTGCATAAAAATTTTTCCAGCTAAAATTGAGAGCATCCTTTTACATAAGACCAATGACGATACTCTCTTTTCAAGAAATAAAAATGACGAGGGGCTTTATTTTATAAAACAGACAACACTGACAAAATAATCCCCTCTGTGAATCTGCTTCATCCCTTCGCCCGCAAGCAGCGCAAGAGCGGTTTATCGCATCAAGATACCCCCTATAAAGAGCACACACTTTTTTCATGCTTTTTTTCATGAGCACAGCTCTTGTCCTAACAGAGATTTACAAAACGCCAACAATGGATAAAATATCAGCATCTTATAAAACAATTGACGAGACAATGACACAAAATCCCCTCTGTGAATCTGCTTCATCCCTTCGCACACAGCAACGCAAAAGCGGTTTATCGCGTCGTGATGCTCTTTTAACAGAAGAGCGCGCACTCTTTTCGCAACGTGCTTGTTGCCACTTTATTGAATACCTTGAAAAGAAGGGAACCGATTTTTCATGCCTCATTTTAGCAGGCTATTGGCCCATTAAATCGGAAATTGACCCGCGTCCTTTACTGGATGCTGTAGCGTTACGCGGTGGACATTTAGCCTTACCAGCAGTTCTTGATTCCACCACCATGATTTTCCGTGCATTTTCGCCCAGCACGATTTTAGAGCCCATGCGTTTTGGCACCTTTGGTCCCAGTGCCGACAATGAGGTTGTTGTCCCCAATAATATTATTGTTCCGCTTTCTGCGTTTGATCGTCACTGTCACCGTCTTGGCTATGGAGGAGGATACTATGACCGTGCGGTTGAAGCTCTTGAAAAACAAGGGCATCAAATGACATTATGGGGCTTAGGGTTTTCATGTCAGGAAGTTTCCTCTATTCCTCCGACAGAATATGATTTACAGTTACAGGGCATTTTTACAGAAAAAGGTTTCTTAAAATGTTAAAATGTGATTAAAGCGCCTATGCGGTTTTTATTTTTAGGTGACATTGTTGGTAACACGGGCTGTAAAGCTGTTTTTGAACACCTTCCTCAACTGATTGAGAAATGGCAGCTTGATTTTGTTGTGGTAAATGGTGAAAACGCCTCTGGTGGTTTTGGTCTTAAGCAAGAGACGTATCAAGATCTTTTGATGACCGGTGTTGATGTTGTCACCACAGGCAATCATGCTTTTTCTCACAAAGAAGCATTGCAGTATGCCCATGAGAGTGATCGTTTTTTACGCCCTGCCAATTTTTCGAAAGAAACACCTGGAAGAGGTTCTGGTGTTTTTACGGCAAGAAATGGCGCCCGTGTTCTTGTCGCCAATCTGTTGGGCAACGTTTTTATGCCGTGTAAAGTAGAAGATCCATTTGAAACAGCGGAAAATATTCTGCTTGCCTGTTCGTTGATGGAGCAAGCCGATACGATTATTTTTGACTTTCACGCAGAAACGACAAGCGAGAAGCAATGTTTTGGCCATTTTCTTGACGGTCGTGTGAGTGTTATCGTTGGCACCCATACGCATATTCCCACGGCTGACGCGCAGATCTTAGAAGGTGGGAGCGCCTATTTAACAGATGCAGGCATGTGTGGAGATTATAACTCCTCTCTTGGAATGGATAAAGAAGAACCCTTACACCGTTTTCTTTATAAGACGAAGCAAGACCGTTTTGAACCGGCGTGTGGAGAAGCCACCCTTTGTGGTTTAGCGGTTGAGATTTCAGATCGCACCGGTTTAGCAGAAAAGGTTTCAGCGGTACGGATTGGTCCTCATTTAAAGCCTGAAGTTCCGGATTTTTGGTAGCTTCTTTTAAGCCGCCCCTTTGATGATCGCTCTCCACTGTGCGCCCTTTGGATGATAGTTCTCCAATATTTTCTTTTGAGAACTCTATTTGGCAAGACGATTTTTCCAGCCCTTCCCAAATCCCTACTAAAAACACCCCGCCCTCCAATTTGCCTAATACAGCAACTTTTCTAGCACAAATAAGTCACTCTTTTTAAAAGGATAAAAGATAAAGGATAAAAATTTTCGTGATTTTTAAAATGATGAGAAGGAGGTTTTATTTGGACATTTCTGCGGGGGGGGGGGAGGAGAAATGTTAACCCCCTTCTCTAGAAAAAGCTTTATATAATAATTTATTATTTAGCAAGAGCCTCTTTAATTTTTTTTTGATTCTAACGAAAATTTAATCTTAAAATTGCTTTCTTCTTTTTAGGTCTGAGCTCTCTAAAACTTTTCAAAAGGATATGCTCTTCTTTACTTGCGATCCCTTCATCACAGCAATACAAAGCATTTTCTTTTGTTGAGAGATCAGCGTAGAAAAAAGAAATGGGAACATTGAGAATATCAGCAATTTCTTGTAAACGCCCAGCTCCTATACGATTAGAGCCTTTTTCATATTTTTGGATTTGTTAAAAAGTCACACCTAACTGACTGCCTAATTGCTTTTGCGACATTCCGATCATTGTTCTTTTAAAGCGAATTTTTCTGCCTATCGAAATGTCGTTAAAGTGTAGATTTTTAGCTTTCACTTCAAGCTCCCCTACCGGTTGCGAGCACCTCTTATGCGTATTCCGAGAGTCTGAAAGTACTGAGTTCGAATCAGCTTTTTTTGCTTTTAGTGCTAGAGAGCACCTGGACATAGCAAAAACTCCCGGAATCTCGCGATACTTATAAAGCAGGCTAATGTTTCATCTTGGATTTTCAGGCTTTGGCTACCACCATTCAACCACACTATACGACGAGAACCTTGGTGCTTGTTCATAAAATAATTTCTGGAGACCAGCAATAAAAATTAAAACAGTGTTTTTATCTCATGAGACAATCAAACACAAAATTGCTTTCTGCTTTTTAGGTTTGAGCTCTCTAAAACTTTTCAAAAGAATGTGCTCTTCTTTACTTGCGATCCCTTCATCACAGCAATACAAGACATTTTCTTTTGTCGAGAGATCCGTATAGAAAAAAGAAATGGGAACATTAAGAATATCAGCAATTTCTTGTAAACGCCCAGCTCCTATACGATTAGAGCCTTTTTCATATTTTTGGATTTGTTGAAAAGTCACACCTAACTGGCTACCTAATTTCTTTTGCGACATCCCGATCATTGTTCTTTTAAAGCGAATTTTTCTGCCTATCGAAATATCGTTAAAGTGTGGATTTTTAGCTTTCACTTCAAGCTCCCCTGCCGGTTGCGAGCGCCCTCGCATTGGTATTCCGGGAGTCTGAAAGTACTGAGTTCAGTCAGCTTTTTTTGCTTTTAGTGCTCATCGCACCTGGACATGGCAAAAACTCCCGGAATCCCGAGATACCTACAAAAGTAGGCTAATCTTATGTACTGAACTTTAGGGCTTTCAGACCCTACTGATCGCTGCGTAGACGACCAAAGTTACCCTTTAAGGTATAAAGCAATTTCAGGAAATTAGCAATAAAATTTAAAAACAGTCTTTATTTTATGAGCTCCACCCCCGCCTCTCAAACTCTTATGCTCGCTCGTAAAAACCATGAGATAAAACCCACGTTTATTGAGAGAATTAACAACCCTTTATTTTTGAGATCAAGCCTCCCAAAAGCACACCTAACAACATATCACCCCCTCCCAAAGCCATTTTTGAGAGACATCTTACAGATTTACACTGTGATACGTTGGATTTTTGCGCCACAACGAGCCGATTTTTCTTCTAATCTCTCAAATCCACGATCAAGATGATAAACACGATTGACGATTGTTTCTCCCTTTGCTGCCAATGTAACAAGAGTAAGAGGGCTGCAATCACAAGAGAAACAACAAGCACGCAAATCCGTCGCCATGATGAGGCCCCCCTTGCAAATTCTCTGTTCCATGAGATGCGTTGCTCTCTCGCCCATCAAGCTTTATTTGCGCCCTCAAGCGATTGAGTTCTTGAACATGCATAAAACGATTTTCGAAAACCGTCTCTGTAATATGCGCGATTCCTTCAGCCCGTGTCATGAAAGCATGCCGCCCACACAACAGCCAACCCCCAAGCAACCTCTCAAAGCCATTCTTTGGAGCATATCTTTGAAAACTTTACACTGTGATGCGTTGGATTTTTGCGCCACAACGAGCCAATTTTTCTTCTAATCTCTCAAATCCACGATCAAGGTGATAAACACGATTGACGATTGTTTCTCCCTTTGCCGCCAATGCCGCAATTACAAGAGAAACAGAAGCGCGCAAATCCGTCGCCATAACGGGAGCCCCTTGCAAATTCTCTGTTCCATAAACGGTTGCCGTCTGCCCATCAAGCTTTATCTGTGCTCCTAAGCGATTGAGTTCTTGAACATGCATAAAACGATTTTCGAAAACCGTCTCTGTAATATGCGCGATTCCTTCAGCCCGTGTCATGAGCGCCATGAATTGTGCTTGGAGATCCGTTGGAAAAGCAGGATAAGGTCCTGTTTTAATATCAACGGGCATAATTTTGGTGTTCTTTGGATTTCTCTTAACATGAATTCCATGAGGTTCTATTTGAATCTCGAGTCCTGTTTTTTGGAGAACTTTAAGCACTTTTGTGAGATGATTAGGATTTGCATTTTTAAGAAAGACATCTCCTCCCGTCATAGCAACAGCCATTGCATATGTTCCCGCTTCGATTCGATCAGCAATAACGCGTACTCTAGCACCGCTGAGTTTTTTCACCCCTTCAATTGTAAGTGTTGTTGTTCCTTCACCGGTTATTTGAGCCCCCATAGCATTCAGGGTTCGAATAAGGTTTGTCACTTCTGGCTCACAAGCCGCATTTTCAAGAACGGTTGTCCCCTTTGCCATTGTCGCCGCCATCAGCATCACATGGGTTCCACCAACAGTGACTTTAGGAAAGCGATAGTGAGCACCTTTTAACCCCTTTAGCGCTTTTGCATGAACATATCCATTTTCGATAGTAATCTGTGCGCTTAAAGTTTTCAGTCCTTCAAGGATAAAATCGACAGGTCGTGTTCCGATAGCACATCCTCCAGGAAGTGAAACATAAGCTTCTGCGCATCGTGCAAGCAGAGGTCCGATAACCCAAAAGCTTGCACGCATTTTTTTCACCAGTTCGTATGGCGCCCGTATTGTGGCTATTTTTTGCGCCGTAAAATGAATTGTTCTTGAATTCACACACTCATCGTTAAACTCTTGTCCATCAACGGCATATCCAACCCCATGATTATTGAGAATACGAATAAGCAATTCGACATCGGCCAGATGCGGAATATTTTCTAAAGTGAGTGTTTCTTCAGTAAGCAGCGCTGCAATCATAAGAGGCAATGCAGCATTTTTTGCCCCAGAAATAGGAATTGTTCCTTGAAGTTTTTTTCCCCCAACAATTTGAATAGAATCCATCGTGTTTTCCCTCTTTTCCTTTGTGCCTGCCCTTCCAAAGGATTATCCCCCTTCGGGAAGTTATGCTTTATTAATCGTTTTAGAACGCATTCTAACTATGAGAACAAATTATTGAGAAGTTTGGTTGCAAAAATTTACTAAAAAACATTTTTTTTGCATTTTAGAACTTTTTGCATTTTAGAGTTCTGTTTGTGCTCTTTTACGACTTTGCTCTTTTCGACGTTTCAGGTTTTGACGCAATTGTTGTGCCAATCTTTCTTGACGTCGTTTTGCTTTTTCATCTTGATGATTAATTTCATTTTGTTTTTGTTTTTGATACATTTGTGTCATTGCGCAACCTTTTAAACAGTGTTGAGCTTCTATCAAGCAACTCATAACCTTAAATATTTAAGCATATAAGAAACATATGTCATGACATAAGATACGTTTTCTTGCAAGAATATACAAATGTTCTCTTGCCTATTTTCTGACAATATGGCACAAGACAGCGCAAAGATTGAAAAGGGCTGCGGTAGCTCAGTGGTAGAGCACTCCCTTGGTAAGGGAGAGGTCGAGAGTTCAATCCTCTCTCGCAGCACCATTTTATTTTTCTTTATTTTTCTTCTTTCCTCTTCTCTTTTCCACCATCCTCCATCAGCTTTATCAAATCCTCCATTCTTTAAACCATGGGTTTCAATGGCTTTCAAAATCAAGAGCCTCAATGACACGCTTAATTTCCAAAATGCTTTGCGAACGGCTTTTGAAATTGACACACCCCAAAGAATATCCCCCACCCATTGCCTCTCTCTCTCCTTGCTTCTCCCTCTTTCCTTGCTTCTCCCTCTCTTTCCTTTCTGTAAGATTTTCCCTATCCTTCTCTTTACCAAGCCTCACTATTGCAACAGCTCTTGTCACTTGAGACGGTATAGGCATTTTTATTTTTTCAATATTTTATTTCTTGAATATTTTTCCCCCACAAGCTCATCCCGCTTGTAATATGCAAACAAACGATTTTACTTGATTCAATATAAGAACGTTTGAATAAGAGGACTAAGAACATCTCACACCATTCTGGGCTCTCATTACAATTCAAATTGAATCTCAATAATGAATTATTATAAACTCATTGTTTGAATACATCCCGTTGATACCTTTAGCCGCCTCCAACCCCATAATCTTATCTTTCCAGCCCCCCCTCTCAACGCCTTTCCCATTCTCCCCGCCCCTTAGCAAAAGCAAAAACCAAACAGCCCCCCCCTCAATAAAGCTTTCAAGAAGCCACCCCACGCTCCCATATGGCAAAAATCCCATATACCAGGCATCCTATATACCAGCTATATAACAGACATCCCATATGCCAGAAAATTGATAGCCCGCCGTTTCAAAGAAGATCCCTCATTGCCAATTTTATACACTATGATTTTCCACGTGCTCTAAGTCCCCTCTTTCAACATGCATCTTTTTTACACGAATACTTTGATTGATACGGATAGCGTTATTCCTCTTGCATAAGAACCCGAAGGGTAAAAAGTTCTTTCCCTCTGTTCTATTGAAATCAAGCACCCCTCTTCGCTTACAGTTCACAAGCAGAAAGATCCGTATGGCGTGAAACTTCCCAAGAAAAGCATGCCTTTTATAAAAAATCCCTCCACAGTGAATGAAATTATGAATCGTCTCAAAAACTACAGCCCATGTCGCAATCTTGGCACCGAGCCAAAGATGGTACCAACTTACTTTTTCATAAAGTAAAGATAAGATGCGCAATGTTTATAATCTACGGACTTTATAATCTAAAGAGCTTATAATCTATGGGGCTTTATCGTTATACCCCTCACGATATTATTCACAGGCACAGTATGAAATTTACGAATACCGGCATGAAATAGGTGTGAAATGAGCTTAGAGAGAGATGTTTCTTTAAAACAAGTGCGTGAATGTACAACAACAAGTATATTTCATTTGAAGTATTTTGGATATTCCCTCCTACCCCCGTCCCTAGGACAACCATTTTGGTTACAGAGTCCCCTTATATATTCTGCATATTTTCTGCTGTCATACCTCCTCCAATAAGCTAAAACCCCACATATGCGGGGTTTTAGCCAGTACCACACCTTTATTTAGACACATTATGATCACTATAACCATTTTTATTAAACATGTTTTTACGTATATTTTCAACACAAAAATAACATATATTGATTTATTTAACAGAAATCAGTTAAGTATTTATGATAATCATTAAAAGTTAAAATGATAAAATTATTATTCAAAACGTACGTCATAATATTTATAACGTTTTTTTCTGTATCCCTATTATTGGGTTGTACTCAAGTAAGCGATCTCGCTGAATACGATAGGCTTTACCAAAAATATGTCCATGAAAATTACACTCCTTTAGCATATTCTCAGAAATTAGAAAAAGCAAAAAAAGAGGTAGAATATTTAAAAGCGTATATGGAATGGACTGTAGACATACCCCATGACAAAAGTCAATTTTGGAGGCATTTAATAACATTGCCCAGTAATAATAACATTGCCCAGTAATCCTCCAGAATTCAATATTTTTAAACATTATCACATATTGCTTGTTTTTTGTGGACGTTTTTTTGATTTATGGCAAGGTGATAAAACGATGCCCACACTTACCTTTAACGACTTACCAACAAGACTGAAGGATTTTAAAGCTAACGGGATGAAATACAGGAAAAATTGGGATTATATAGAAAATATTTTCCTCAAAGCAAAGTTTGAAACAAACTTTGATGATCCAATGTTTGCGTATGCAGAAAAATTTTTGGATTCTCCCAATGGCATTAGTCGAAAAGAACAAACTCTCCAGACAAAGCTGCTCATAATAGGCAATGAACTCACTCGTTTTAGAAACACAGCAACAATGTGCGTTATGGCTAGAGAGGTATACCTTGCCATGATGCCCAAAGAAAATGTAAAACCGCCCGTAAGATATAGCACTTTTGAAAAATGGAAGCAGTATTTAAAAAATCTTTAAACGGATAATAAAACGCCTTTCAAAATACTTCTAAAGAACCATTAAGCTCTCTCACAATGACTATAATCAATCACTAAGAGGGTATAAAAAACAATGTTAATTAAACAGTCTTTATTGAGAAGCGTCTTAATTATCGCCCTTTTAACAACGCATCTTTTTTATTCTTCAAAGGGATATACTCATTCGAATGAACTATTCTCTTCAAAAGAAATTACAGAAAGAGAGAGATTGTTCCGCATTTTCCTTGTTAATGGAAGTCGCTAGTGGGAAGAAAAATTCTACCAAATTCTCTGGATAGAAAAAACATTTTTTTTGGAAAACAAGCAGCAGTTATCGCAACCGCTCTATGAAAAACATGTCAATATAATAAAAAAATGGCAGAATATAATCAAAAAACGACATCATGTATTTAATACTCTGTGTAGCCTTATAGAATTAGAAATAGATGCAATGCGACATGTGAATGAAGCAAAACACTCTCATGAGCACACACATCTCTCAAACCTTATGAAACACATAGAGACATATCAAGAGCGTATAGCTAAAAACAAGAAAGAACTTGAGAAACTTGATCATGAAATTGAGATCTTATACAGAGTTATCGTAGAATATACAAAATTACCATAAACTTTGATCTATTCATTCCATAACTTTATGAAAAGTGCTTCTCAAAGGGTCTCCTGTATTTTCAAGCATTTTGCACTATCTATCGCCACCTTTAGATACAGAATGCCAAAGCACAGTAACGTTATCATACAATTTATTGTATTTTTTCAACACAAAAGTAACACATATTGATACATTCAAAGGGCATCAATTAAACGATCTTATAAAATAAGAGCAATACACAAAGTGGCTGTATTTAATGATAGTAAATGAAGACGATTATTATGGAATTCTTGGTGTAAGCTCCGCATGCAATGATAAACAGATAAAATCTGCTTTTCGTAAATTAGCTCTGCAATACCACCCTGATCATAATTCTAGTACCGAAGCAGAACAAAAATTCAGAAAAATTTGTGAAGCCTATGAAGTTCTTAAAGATCCTCAAAAGAGAGCTGCTTACAATCAGTTCTACCATAAAGCTTTTAAAGATAATCACAAAGCTTCTGAAATTAGTAGAAACCAAGAGAACAGACGACAAGATAATACCGAGCATGTAATTGGTAGTATCATGAATGTAATTTTCATTATTTGTGGAATAATACCTATAATGTGTTATATAATTTCATTACGTGGAATATACCACTAGGAATAATAAGTATAGGGTTATTAATTTTCATCAGTATAAAAGGATATTTGGTAAATATTGGTGCATTTATCTTCGAGATCATACTAATATCATTTATCAAAGTTATATGGAGAAGTATCTATTGATCAGTACTTTTGAAGAGCTTTAAGATCAGTCCCACAGTGAATTTACAAGGTGTGGTCATTTTTGATTTTCTATAACCAGGGATTGTCGAGAGCCATAAAGGTTGTCGCGTCTTTATCCGTTCTTTCCCTATTCTCCCGTTTCCTCCACCCCTCTATTTTCTTCCACAATCTGCCCCCCAACCTTTCCCCCACCAAGCTCACTTGACTCCACACAGTCTTTTTCTCATGCCCCTACATCCTTTTCCCATATCGGCTAAAAAAACGCCCCTCAAACGACTCTTTCTCAATGAACAAAAGCACCACAAGGACCATTTCCTCTCCAATGAAAAAGCACTTGTCCGGCAACTTAGCCATCATGGGGGTCTTTCATCGCGCCCCCAAACACAGCACAACACAAAAGCGGCCAGAACCGCGCGCCCATCTCCTATCTCACTTCCCTAACATCTTCCCCCAAAGTTTTTCCTTATCTCTCTTATTTTTCACTTGGCTTCCCCTCTGAAACACCTTCTTCCATTTTCCCAAGCAATAGCTGTCACGCGAAGTCTCTCTCCCTTCAACAACCACCTGCTTTTCCGCCTACTTCTTGCCTTATGACTAAAGCTTGCCTCTCCTCAACGCTACACAAGATCCCTTTCTTGCCCGCCTCATTCTTGTTTTGCCCTCCAGCATACGCCTTGCATGTGCTCCAATCTCCCCGCTTCCCCCCATTTTCCCACCATGCTTTCACATTCATGACCCCAAGTCGCCCGCCAAGCTTTTCCCCCAAACTTCCCCCTAGACAAAAGCAGAACGCGCGCGGCATTCCTCTTCCCCAGCACGCACCACAAAAGCACCCAGAAGCCCCCATATCTCTAAACACCTTGCTCTCACTCCCACATTCTCGTTCTCCTCTCCAGCATACACACCTTGCATGCGCTCCAAGCTCCCTCCCATTTCCCAACAAGTTTGCATATTCATGTCCTGCTTCCCTACACCCCCAGCTTCCCTACACCCCGCCCCCTCCATCACACGCTCTGCTTTTCTTCCTCCTCTGCTCTTTTCCTCTAGCACGTGCCAGCTTGCCTTTCCTCCACGCTGTACTGCTGCTTCTCTTCCCTAAAAGCCTCATTTTTATTCTCCAACATGCTTTCATATCACTCCACTGGATAACCCGCTGCCCCTCCATTGCCTTATCCCCCCCCCAATGAACCAGCCGGCAACGCCCCCCACAAGAGCCCGTAATTGCCCATACATGGGGCTCTTCATCCCTCCTTTTCCTCCCACTTAACCAACATTTCCCTCCCAAAGCCGCACAAACGCCCCCGCAAAGCTCCTCCCCCAAGTCGCTACGCTCCCCTACTTCCCTGCGACCCCCTTGTTTGGCACCCTCCTCCAATACAAAAAACAGCTCTTTTCCCCCTGAACTTGCTTTTTATAGAACTTTGCCTCTCCTCAACGCTACACAAGATCCCTTTCTTGCCCGCCTCATTCTTGTTTTGCCCTCCAGCATACGCCTTGTCTTCATTCCAAGCACCCTTTCTTCCCCCTCCTTCAAAGCAATTTCTGTTCTTATATGAAAACCTGTCCCAATAGATTTAATTTGCTGTACCATCTTCTCCAAAGCCTCATTAAAACGGCTAATTTCATTTTCAAGCTTGCAAATATAGGCTTCATCACGATAAGCCCGTTTAATCAAAGGGGGCATATCCGGCCAATAGAGCATTAAATCCACCCATTCGCGTTGAGAAATCCATAATCCTCCTTGACATTGTGCTTTATGTTCTGCTGGAAAGCTCTTTTGAGTAAAATGAGGGATCAAAATTTCAGGTTTTTTTGTTTTAATTTCTAATAAGCCATTTTTTCCCACAAAAGCATCGGGAGAAAATCCTTGTCCGCGATCATCAGCCAAAACAAAGCCAATACATTCAGGTTCTGTATGTGTCAGTTTTCCATAAAGCTGTCGCGCGATTGGTTCTAATTCAGTCCCGCGTCGCTGAGCAAGCGTTGTTCCTTCATCAACGGTTTTTCCTGTAATTCTTTCTCCCGCCAATTTCATCATCACACTCTGATAGCGTGACGTTTTTTGCCCTTGTTTTGTTCGTGCCATAACCATCTCAAACAAAGAAGCCGTAATCAAACCACTACGCACCTTCTGCCATTCTTCTGTTCCTTGAATACAATCGATAATGATTGGCATAGTATTTCTCCCCTTCATTTTTAAAGTGTTTTGCAATATATCCTCTTTAAAGCATTCACCTTTTTTAAGCTGTATCCTTCACACGGACTCAAAACGACAACATCCTGCATCCTTCAATATTGTGCCGCTGAAACCACAAAAATCTGTCCCCCCTTACATCCCCCCTCGTGTCCCAATACGTCTAAACAAGCTTCAACAACCCACCCCGTCTCATTCTTGTTTTGCCCTCCAGCATACGCCTTGCATGTGCTCCAATCTCCCCGCTTCCCCCCATTTTCCCACCATGCTTTCACATTCATGACCCCAAGTCGCCCGCCAAGCTTTTCCCTCAAGCTTTCCCCCCAAGAACGAAAGCATAAGGTGCACCATTGTCACCGCAATGAAAAAGCACTTGGGCCCTTTCATTGCGGCTTCCCCCAGCACGCACCACAAAAGCACCCAGAAGCCCCCCGTGTCCCAATACGTCTAAACAAGCTTTAACGACCTCCCCCGTCAAACACCTCCTTCCTTTTTCCAGCATGCTTTACGTATCATTCCAAGCTCCCTACTTGCGTGCCGCAAAAACACAAAAACCAGCTCTTTTCCCCCTTGAACGTGCCTTTTTATAGATTTACACCTCCTCCACGCTGCACTGCTGCTTCTCTTCCCTAAAAGCCTCATTTTTGTTCTCCAGCATGCTTTCGTATCATTCCACTGGATAACCCGCTGCCCCCATTGCCTTATCCCCCCCCCCCAATGAACCAGCCGGCAACGCCCCCCACAAGAGCCCGCAATTTCTCATATATAGGCTTTTTTCTTCATGCCCCCCTTTCCATATCGGCTAAGAAAATCCCCGCAAAGCTCCTCCCTCCCAAGTTGCCCCCCAAGTCGCCCACCAAGCGGCTCCCTCCTAAGCTTCCCTCCCAAGAACGAAAGCATAAGGTGCACCATTGTCACCACAATGAAAAAGCACTTGGGCCATCATTATGGACTCTTTTCAATCCTGCCATTGCACGACGGCAAAATCATAGCAGAGATATTCTTCCGCCAAATTTTTTGCCATAGACTGAGCGTCTTTCTGCGACATGAAAAGGATAGCATTGTGTTTTTGTGGTTCGAGTCTGATTAAATTTCGTGTATTTCCAGCATAATAAAGTGGAAATCCTCGATAAGAAGTCTTAAGATAACTTGGCATGTTTACCACCAATAATCTGTCAAGACATCACATGGGCGTAAACGATGCTGTTTTTCATAAGAGCCATAGAGATTATCTTCATAAGCGCACGCCATTCTTTCATTTAAACAAGCATGATAAGCTTCACTATTCAAAATGAAGGGCTGTAATTGAGTATTTTCTTCATTTATTTCATGATTTTCGACATAAAAATCAGCGATTTGTTCAGCAACATCTTCCGCATGAGAAGTTGTCAGATCGAGTCGTAAAACTCTATAAACAGTTTCATATTCCTCAATCAGTTCGAGCACTTCTTCGATTTCGTCGATAGGTCCTTCATAAGTAGCAGGATTTTCGTCTTCGCAAAGAATGACAATAATTTCATCCTCTTTAATGAATGGAATATTTTTCATGATTTTCCCCCTTTAGACAGTTGATAAAGCCTAGCTTTGTCTTGACAAGGCCAAATATAGCGTTAGTCTTATATCCTCTATAGGAGAGATGTCAATCATTTTATCCTTCATAAAAGATATATTTTAAATCTTTACGGGGTTCAAATGACATATATAAATAAAAATCTATTGTTCTTTATTCCCCTCATGTCCCTTTGTTGTTCTCTATTTGTTCTTACTCAATTGCAATTATAAACACACAGGAGAGATAAAATGAGTGATATAATATTAATAAAATACTGGAGTCGCCTTGATTCAAAAGCACAGAAGGAAGTTATTTTGAAGCTTCGTCAATTGGTCGCCGCAAAAGAGTCAAAATCGCCTGTCTCTCTTGCGGAGAGAGTTTCGAAATAAGCTCTATAAATTCTTTATCTTCAGGGCTAGCCCATTTTCCATAAAGAATATAATTCATACTGATATTAATTTCGTGACAAATTCGCGAGAGAGATTCTATTGTTGGTTCTTTTCCTTCAGAAAGAATAGAATGAAGGTACCCCGCGCCTTTACCGGCAGCGAGGGAGATAGATCTTTTTGACCGCCCACTTTTTTCCAAAGCGATCCTTAATCTTTGACGCCAACCATCGATATTCATAATTTCACCATATAGCGCGTCTTTAAAAAAAAACACGTCCTTTTTATAAAACGGGCTTGCATTATCCTCTAAAAAGGATAAAATTAAGGAAACAAATTTTACTTTTTAGGGGGAAATTTTTTTATTTTTGGATCATAAAAACACTTTAACCACCCTACAGGATATAAAAGACCACTCTCCAAAGCTTCTGCCCAAAAGCAAGTACGTTGAGAATGTGTGGTATTCTTTATTTTTTCCATCACCGCAATCTTAAATCGTAAGTTTGCATGCTCTTCAAGCACAGCCAATCATTTATAAGCGTCGTAAAGAAGCCTCTAGTCATCATCGAACAGAGCCAAAAGCAACACAAGTTAAATCCTTATTTGAGCTTTTATCATCAATAAAAATGTATAAAAAAGAAGAAAGTAGATTGCAGTATGAAACACGCTAATCAACAAGAAACTCCTCATTATGAATCGTCTAGGCTTCCATATGTTTGTTGGTATCAAAATGACTTTCTAGGAGGTGTACGTGGGATGCGCGCACACGAAATTGGAATCTATACGATTCTT
This sequence comes from Bartonella sp. TT119HLJHH, assembly GCF_042193385.1. Classification (NCBI taxonomy): domain Bacteria; kingdom Pseudomonadati; phylum Pseudomonadota; class Alphaproteobacteria; order Hyphomicrobiales; family Bartonellaceae; genus Bartonella; species Bartonella sp. TT119HLJHH. The sequence continues at coordinate 78,103 of NZ_JBHILS010000005.1, forward strand.
CTCAATGAAATGTATGCCCGTGGCCGACCTTTAGAAATATCGAAAGAACGTTTAGCGCGTCTTTGTGGTTGTGACAAGCGAACTTTTGTTAATGTTTTAGAGATGCTCATTCAAGAGGGCAAGATTTTAAATTTAGCCAATGGGTTATGGAACAAGCGTTGCGAAAATATTTTTCAAGAGCGAGAAAAACTGCTTGAACAAAAATCCTTTGCGGGACGTTCTTCGGCAAAAAAACGCAAGAAAATCAATACTGAGATTCAACAACTGCTTAACGAGCGCACAAAAGATGGTGAACAAAGCTCAGAAGCTCAAAAGGCAGAAGAAGAAGAAAAGGAAACACCTTACGGTGTTTTAGAAAAGAAAATTTTGTTTGATGAGACAAAAGCTTGTTTTTCCTGCGAAGAGAGTTTTGAACAAAGCGATCACCCATCACCCTTATCGGCTCTTGATTCACCTCTCTCTTTGCCTGCGCAAGCAGAAACGGCGCAAAAAAGTGCTCCCTCTTTAAACGCTCCCCAAGCCGAGTTCACTCCCGCCCCTATCGCACAAATTGTCACGGGGGAAAAAACAAAATCCGCCACCACTCTCCCACAGGTTACTCTCCCACCCCCCACTTTCTCTACCTCCATCTCGCCTTCTTCCAACAAAAAAACCACAGCCTCAGTTGCCAAAGGGCACCGTCTTCCTGAACATTGGCAAGCAGACATCAAGGCGGCAGTTTCAGAAGGTTTGAGTGAAAGCCAAGCCCATTGGCAAGCCAAGAAGTTTCGCGACTATTGGCAAGCCAAGAGCGGCAAAGAAGCACTCAAAGTAGACTGGCAAGCCACGTGGCGCAACTGGTTTCGCCGTGAGATTGAGCGGCAAGAACAGCAAAAACAGGGAAGCTCCTCATCTTTTACCTCTGAGAACAACGACACGCTTTACCGCAGTTTGATCAACTATAATGACAATTTTTGACATCACAAAAACAACGTATTTTTCAAGCACGCGCGGGGATAAAAATGCTTCAAAGCCACAACAGCAACAGCATCGGACAAAACAACACAGAACAAAACAAAGGGCGGCAAAACAACACTTGGATAGGCGATTCACACAGCAAAACGCGTCAACATCGACCATTTTTCTCTCATCACAAAAGCGTTTTCCCCACACAAGTCCCCCCACAGGCACCCAGCACACCCCTCCAACACACACTCCAACAGGACCTTCCAGCATGCACCACCCCCTCACAGGCATATCCGCTCCCCTTCTTGCATCCCCTCCTTTTCCCGCCTTCTTCCTTTCTCCCCCTCCTCCTTTCTCCAAGGCGCCACTTTCCATGCTCTTGGCAAGCAGACATCAAGGCAGCAGCTGCAAAACCTTCAATGAAAAGCAAACTCTTTGGCAACAAACCCACCCCCTCCACACAGGCATCCCAACACATGCCCCACCACACATCCCCATAGGCACCCAGCACACCCCTTCCAACACACACTCCAACAGGACCTTCCAGCATGCACACCCCCTCACAGACATATCCGCTCCCCTTCTTGCATCCCCTCCTTTTCCCGCCTTCTTCCTTTCTCCCCCTCTTCCTTTCTCCCCCTCCTCCTTTCTCCAAGGCGCCACTTTCCATGCTCTTGGCAAGCAGACATCAAGGCAGCAGC
>NZ_JBHILS010000005.1:79848-89413 GCF_042193385.1 Bartonella sp. TT119HLJHH
AACAAACCCACCCCCTCCACACAGGCATCCCAACACATGCCCCACCACACATCCCCATAGGCACCCAGCACACCCCTCCAACACACACTCCAACAGGACTTCCATCATGCACAAACCTCAGACATATCCACTCCCCTCCTTTTCCCGCCTTCTTCCTTTCTTCCCCTCCTCCTTTCCTGCCTTCCTCCTTTCCTCAAGGCGCCACTTTCCATGCTCTTGGCAAGCAGACATCAAGGCAGCAGTTTCAGAAGGTTTGAGTGAGAGCAAAGCCCATTGGCAAGCCAAGAAGTTTCGCGACTATTGGCAAGAAAAGAGCAGCAAAGAAGCACACAAAGTAGACTAGCAAGCCCCAGCACCACGGGACTTTACGATCAGATCGAATGGTGAGAACAGCAAAAACAGAATCCTCACCTCCCACATCTGAAAAAACAACAATATATTCACCAGACGAATGACCATGAGCACAATTTTTGAAATCAAACAAAAACTTATTTCACAAGCAGATAGAATAGCAGAAATGCTTCTTCCCCAAGGGCACAAACGAGGCAACAATTGGATTGTAGGCAACACACGTGGCGAGACAGGTCAAAGTTTATCGATTTGCTTGAGTGGTAGTAAAGCAGGACTTTGGTATGATTTTGCAGAAGGCACTGGAGGAGATCTTTTAGACCTTTGGTGTGAAGTCAAAGGCATTAGCCTCTCTCAAGCCTTAGAAGAAGCACGCGCGACTCTCAATCTGACACGCGCCAAACCCTTTATGGCGCCCCATCGTTCCTATCGCCGTCCACCGGTCCCTACAGAGCAGAGCCCGCAGAATCTTGTAAAAGCCTATCTCCACAAAGAGCGCCACATACCTTTAGAGATTATACAGCGTTACCGCATAGGAGAAGATGGCGAAAAAATCATTTTTCCCTTTTATAAACCCGATGGCACCCTTGCTTTAGTTAAAGAACGGCTTGCGCAAGCGGGAGCAAAAACAAAACCAACAGCAGCACACTGTGAACCGATTTTATTTGGTTGGCAAGCCCTTTGCTCCACAAACCACACCGCCACGCACACATCCCAGCAGGCACCCCAGCACGCACTCCAACAGGCATCCCAGCACGCACCCTCAACCAACCACGCCGCCACGCACACACCCCAACAGACACCCTCAACCAACCCCACCTCCACACAGGCACCGCAACAGGCGCCCTCAACCAACCACGCCGCCACCCACACGCCCCAACAGGCACCTCAACAGACACCCTCAACCAACCACACCGCCACGCACACATCCCAGCAGGTACCCTCAACTAACCTCACCTCCACACAGGCATCCCAGCAGGTACCCCAACAGGCGCCCTCAACCAACCACGCCGCCACCCACACGCCCCAACAGGCACCGCAACAGGCACCCTCAACCAACCACGCCGCCACGCACACGCCCCAGCAGGCACCCCAACAGACACCCTCAACCAACCACCCCTCCACACAGGCGCCCTCAACCAACCACACCTCCAACCACGCCGCCCCGCACACATCCCAGCAGGCACTCCAACAGGCGCCATTCCCCATTTTTTCTTCAACAAACCGTACCATTGTCATCACTGAAGGAGAAATTGATGCGCTATCCTTAGCCGCCTATGGATATCCGGCGGTTTCTGTTCCCTTTGGAGGAGGCAGTGGAGGAAAGCACAATTGGATTGAAAATGAATTTGATCATTTAGAAGCTTTTGAAACGATTTTTTTAGCCACCGATATGGATCCGCCCGGAGAAGAAGCAGCCCGTGAGATTGCCAGCAGGCTTGGACGCCACCGTTGCTACCGTGTCCGTTTACCCCTTAAAGATGCCAATGATTGTTTAACCGCAGGGATTGATAAAGCCACCATAAAAGCCGCCTTTTCCTCAGCACAAAGCTTTGCCCCAGAAGGTTTACGGCGCGCCTCAGACTATAAAGATCAAGTGATTGGGCTTTTTTGGCCAGAGCCTGAAAAACATCTTGGTTATACGGTTCCCTATCCTAAACTGAAGGACAAATTGCATTTCCGCCCAGCAGAATTAACGCTCTGGAGTGGTGCGAGTGGTGCAGGTAAAAGCCAATTGTTATCAGACTGTATTCCCCATTGGATTGCACAAAACAGTCGGCTTTGCTTAGCGTCTCTAGAAATGAAAGGAGAACAATCGCTCCGCCGTTTAACCAAACAAACGGGCGGCTTAGAACAGCCCACAAAAGAAACAATTGAACGGATTCTTCATTTTTTAGACGAAGGGCTTATTCTTTATGAACATGTTGGCAAATCGAGCGTTGACACCTTGCTTGAAGTCTTTGACTATTGCCGTGCGCGCTATGGCTGCGATCAATTTATCATCGACAGTTTGATGCGGCTTGGCATTGCCTCTGATGATTATGCAAAACAAGAACAAGCCGTTTATAAAATGGTTGATTGGGCTGTTTTAAACAGTGTGCACATTCACCTTGTCGCCCATGCCCGTAAAAGCGGTCTGGATAAAGATATCCCCAGCACAGAAGACATTAAAGGCGCCTCAGAGATTGGCGCCAATGCCTTTAACATCATCACCATTTGGCGCAATAGACCGTTGGAAGATAAAATCTTTGCCGCCTCTCTCGCACAAGAAAAAGCAGATTTAGCCAAACGCCCAGGTGTCATTATGAATATTGCCAAACAACGTTCTGGTGATTTTGAAGGCAAAATAGGGCTTTGGTTTGATCCCCAAACTTATCGCTATCGCTGTTCTTTTGAACAATCATTCCCTCGACGTTATCTGTAATGCCCCATAAACCCCACTCTCTTTAAAAACGCCTCCGCTTTCAAACGCGCACGTCTTGCTCCCACAGAAACAACAGGAAGGATCAATCCACAAATGATGAAAAACACCCAATCCTTCGCGAACCAAAGCCTGCTCAACCCTAGATTCTCTGCTCCCAAACGCAAACAAAAAAAGGTCGCTCCAACAACGGCGCAAAACACCACCCCCTTCAATAACCACAAACAACGCGTCACCACCCCATCTCGCCGCCCCCTCATATGCAAAATCAAGAACCACTCCAACAGTGCAGCAAACACGATCCCTATCAAGGACAGGAGACCCCATGGTATGTCCATATTCTCCATCCCCCAAAGAGCTAAAAAAAGGACGACTCCTAAAATGCAATAAAACAGCACTTCCTTCAAAAAGAGGGAAACACCACAAATACAATAAAACGCCGCTCGCCACCACGGAATATCGAAGCGCTTGGAAACCTTATAAGTACCAATAACGACAACAATAAAAAGGTAGGAAACCACCGACAACAGCAAAAAAAACAAATCGTTCGACATCACATACCCCTCACAGCAAGCCCATTAAAGATCACACCCATAAGACAAAAAACACACCCTACTTTAAGAACCAAGCCCATAGAACACGCGCACGCCTTACACCCTGATAAATCAAAGGAGAAAAAAATCCAACAATAAAGGGCAACACCCTCTCATCCGAGAACCAAAGCCAGCTCAACCCTAGATTCTCTGCTCCCAGACGAGTAAAAAAAAGGAGAGTACCAAAAATGCAGGAAAACAGCACAAAATTCAAAGCACGCAACGACCTCTGTAGCACCGTATCACTTTGCTCGCGTATAAAGAACCCCAAGAGCACTTTCAACAATAAAGACAAGAGCAAAACCTTTAAGAATACCGCCCTTATGCTATCCATATCTCTGACGCCCACAGCAGCAAACCACAGGATAAAGCCCATCATGCAACAAAACATGACCGCCTTTAAGAACACTTGCCAAGCAACAGGCATACTCTTGACGCCCAGATGCACCAAACCAAGGACAGTTGCAAAAATGCAAGAAAACACCGCCCCCTTTAAGAGCAGCTCCCCATCAACAGCGCGCCTGCCCACGCCCACATAAACAAAACCAAGGTAGGTGGCAACAACGCCATAAAGCACCACCCATCTCCAAAACACCCACTCTGTAACAGAGCGACGCTTTGCTCCCACATAAATAAAAACCAAGGCTAGAGCAAAAAAGCAGAAAAACCAAGGCAACAGCCAAAACATCACATCGTTCGACATCAAATACCCCTCACAGAAAGAACATCAAAGATCACGCCCGTGGGAAAGAAAAATGCTCATTCTTTTTAAGCACCACCCCAACAGTACACGCACACACCGTACCCCCTCCAAAACAAACAAAGGAACGAATCCAACACTGCTCACAAACACCCCATCGTTCAAGAACCCCCCATCGTTCAAGAACCAAAGCGTGCTCCAGCCCATATGCTTTACTCCCACATGTGCCAACCCAACGACAGTGCCAATAATGCAAGAAAACACCACCCACTTGAAGCACCACACCCCACGCGATATCCATTTACCCCGCACCCTCATAAGCAAAACCAAGGACAGCGCCAGCAATGCAACAAACACCGCTCCTATCACTAAAAATTCCCATGATATATCAAAACGCTTCGCTCCCTTATAAGCAAAGCCAAGAACCACTACAGCAATGGCGCAAAACACCACCCCCTTCAAAAACACGCCCCACGATACAGTTCTACTGTTTGCTCCCACAACAATAAAACAAAGGACAGCTCCAGCAATGCAAGAAAGCTCCACCCCCTGCCAAAACACCTCCCACGTAATAGCCGGTCTCCCCGCATCTTCATAAGCAAAACCAAGGACCATGCCAACAACGCAGGAAAACACCGCTAACTTCAAAAACATGTCCCGCGCAACCACCATACGCCCCGCTCCTTTATTAAGCAAAAATCAGAGACCATGCCAAAAATGCAGCAAAAGATCAATCCTTTGCAAAGAATGAAAGCCTAAACCCAAGACGTTTTGCCCCTAGAAAAATAAGCCCAAGGATAAGACCAAAGACAACGCCAAAAAGAATGTCAAAGACCCACTTTTTTGAAAACCACAACCAAGCCAAACCAAGATGCTCAGCTTGCGCATAAACAAACTTAGAGACAGCGATAATAATGAAGCTCAACGCCAAATTTTTTAAAAAAGCCTTCCTTGTAACCCCGAAAGATCTCATTGCCGCATAAATAGAAACAAAGACAAGAGCAACAAAGCAGAAAAACCCCAACCACTGCCAAAACATCAAATCGTTCGACATCAAATACCCCTCACAGAAAGAACATCAAAGACCACGCCCGTGGGAAAGAAAAATGTTCATTTTTTTAAGCACCCCAACAGTACACGCATACACCGTACCCCCTCCAGAGCAAAAAAAGGAACAAGTCCAATAGTGCCCGCAAACACCCCATTGTTCGAGATCACAAACCAGCGACCCCCCATATGCTTAGCGCCCACATGCGCCAACCCAACAACAGCTCCAACAACGCCGCCAAGCAGCAGAAACCTCAAAAAAAAACACCCCACGCGCTATCCCCTTACCCCGCACCCTCATAAGCAAAACCAAGGACAGCGCCAGCAATGCAACAAACACCGCTCCTATCACTAAAAATTCCCATGATATATCAAAACGCTTCGCTCCCTTATAAGCAAAGCCAAGAACCACTACAGCAATGGCGCAAAACACCACCCCCTTCAAAAACACGCCCCACGATACAGTTCTACTGTTTGCTCCCACAACAATAAAACAAAGGACAGCTCCAGCAATACAAGAAAGCTCCACCCCCTGCCAAAACACCTCCCACGTAATAGCCGGTCGCCCCGCATCTTCATAAGCAAAACCAAGGACCATGCCAACAACGCAGCAAAACGCCAGCCCCTTTAAAAACATGTCCCGCGCAACCACCATACGCCCCGCTCCTTCATCAATAAAAATCAGAGACCATGCCAAAAATGCAGCAAAAGATCAATCCTTTTCAAAGAATGAAAGCCTAAACCCAAGACGCCTTGCCCCTCTATAAATAAGAGCAAGGACAAAGCCCAAAAGGACATAAAACACCCACTTGTTTGAAAACCACACCTGAGCCAAACCCAAATGCTCAGCTTGCTTATAAATAAAATCAGAGACAGCAGCCAAAATGAAGCTCAACAACACCATCTTGAGGAACAAACCCTTCGTTACACCCCGCCGCTGCATTACTTCATAACCCAACATAAGGAAAATACCGGGAATGCCATAAAACGCCACAGCCCGTAAAAATACGCCCCACGTCATCCCCAACGCCTTCATTTCCACATACACAGCCACAGAGACATAGGCCACAATGCAGCTAAACACCAATCCTTTCAGAGACAAAAGCCCGCGCGCCATCACTCACCTCCCTCATCAAGTCATTCAAGGAAAATCCACCATGCGACAAAACACCCCTCTTTTCAAGAGCCAAATCCATGGGGCTCCCACACACAAGCACAACAGTCCAAGTCACCCCCAAGAGCGCATACCCACACGGTACACTCCAACACATGTCTTCCTCTCATCCCCCTCTTTTGCCTAGAGCAAGCAACATTTTTTAAAAACGAGAAGCAAAATTAAAATTTTTAAGGAGATGCTATGCCCCATAAGCAGAAAAAAAATATGCAAACCTGCCCGCTTAATCATCAAAATCAAGAAAAGCACATTGGTCATTTAAAGACGCAAGAAATCCCTGTTGAAACGCGTAATCCTTATTTTAAACCCAATCATCCAGAAAGTTCCAGCAACCCGCTCACGATTAAAGCCATTGCCAATGCACAAAGCCATCCCATTGCACTTTTATATGCGAAAGGACATCTCAGCAAAGCCCAATATAAAGCGGCAGAACGTTTTTATTTTTACTGGCGTCAAAGCCAAGCCGATCTCCACATGAGCCTTGACTACACCCGTGAAAAGGTTTCCTGTAGCCAAGGGTACATACACCCTATTGAACGTCAAATAGAAGCATCCAATCATTTAAGAACAATCAAAGTTCAACTGGGTATTCTTGGCTATTCACTGCTTGAACGCGTTATCGGCCATGGACAAGCGATAAAAGAATTAAGTCCTTCAAAACGCAAACAAAACTCCCTTGCCGATCATTTACGAGATTGTTTAGACTTGCTCGCATTTCATTGGGGATATGCAAACCATAAACATTTTGAATAATCCCCCCTCCTCGCCATTTTAAGCGGCCTTCTATGTTGGTCACCCTCTCTAAAGAAACCTCCCCCACACGGGCTCAAGCATTGAGCAACTCTCCGCCCCTCCCCCTCCAAAGAATGTAGCCTCACAAAACCCCAGCCTCACAAAACCCCAGCCTCACAAAACCGCAACCTCACAAAACAAAAATCCTTCCCCCACACCAGTCCTATAATCATGAGGTGCTCTTAATTCGTTTTTGACTGAAGAATAAGTTTTGTTCAAGATGCTTGCATGCATCATAACATCTTTAAATATAGTTTAATTAATATCGAGTCTCAAAATAAATATTCCATTGAAAAAAGTATTCATCAAGTTTTAATGCAAAATGACAAAATTTTCTTTTTTGTAAAAGTATTTTTATATTGCTATCTTTTCAATTCTCTGCTAATTATAACGCGTTAGGTTCTGTAAGTATGTTTTTTTGTATTTAGTACGGCCTTTTAAATTTATTCTTTTTTGACACGTTCTGCGAGTCAATGTTAAAATTCTCCTGCTTTTTAGTCCTCTGATTGCAACAGGGGACTTTTTTTATGACTGTACTTTTTTATAACTGTATTGTCTTAAATCACTTCCTTATGAGCTTTATTATATTTCTCCATAAGGTCTACCCGCAAAATAAATCATTCTTTTATCAAATTGACTTGCGTTTCATTCTCAAAGAACAAAGATTCTTACCCCAATCTGATCTACAAACAGCTTGGATACACTTCACTCGTGGTTTTCCATTCACTCTTGGCTTCCATTCAGGGTTTTCCGCTAAACTCAAGGCGCAACAGAGGCTTGCTCTGTCTTAAAGATTCACCACGCCCTTAAAAAAACACTAAAACATATCCAAACAAGTTTATCCAAGGAAGCTTGCTTCATATCACCAAACCTCACATGACAGTGTTTTACGACATAACACAATGACTTAACTATAAGATAACTTTCTTTATCGCCCCCCAACAGGTTGATGTATCACGATAATACATTGATTTATAATCACCATATCCCGTTATCCATATTAAAACTCGTTATCCATATAAAATTAAGAGACCCAGATATCATAGGGATTCTCTCATTTTAAATTTATTTCATGTTGCATCAATCAACACCTTGTCGTTTCCACATTACAAACATGAGAGACATATGAAATAAAACACTAGCAAGATAAAGAATCAAAATACCTCTTATGAACACGCTCAAGAGCCAAAGGCTGTCATCACATGAGGCGCGAATAGTATGATAGTGCAGGCTTTCTCCTTATGAGATTTTGAAAGAAGGGCTTATCCACTTCACAAGAGATTTCTCCATTATCCCATTCATCAATATCCCCATTCATCAATATCCCCATTCATCAATATCCCCATTCATCAATATCCCCATTCATCAATATAATTGTGATGATAAGATAACATAATGTTTTTAAACAAGTACGTAAATGTGCAACACAAATATATTCTATTTAGAACATTCTATTTTACGTGAGTCGCGTAAAACCCCATGAGAAAATAAAATCCCCCCCATGAGAAAACAAAATCCCCCCATGAGAAAACAAAATCCCCCCATGAGAAAATAAAATCCCCATGAGAAAAATCTAAAGCGTGAGAATAAAAACATGAGACAAGTGTGATTCCATTCAGCTATTGCTCTTTAACCGTCAAACCGAATAAAAATAGATTCGGCCAAATAAAAATAGATTCGGAAAATATGTTAATCTTCCTACCTTAAGAGATAAACTAAGAATATAGACAACATCTCTCCTAACATTCCCCTTTTTCTAGCATCGCGTAAGAATCAAAAGTTATACAGCTTATTTTGTCATATTATAAAGCACTGTTTTTTTAAGGCGGTATTGAAGCAGTTAAAACAATTGAAGTGTTTAGCCAACGCCATTAGCAAAGCTAAAAAAAAACAAACTGTTGAAAAGCCGTGCATATCTTGTGCAAACACAAAAAAAACAATAAAAAGACACAAAAATATCTCAATTTTTATAAAAATGCTCAGTGTCTTTTACGATTGTATTGACGAATAACCCTTATCACATAATCATCTTAAATATTGAGAATAAAGAATGAATAGCCCTCGCAAATACAGCAACCTATCAATAAAAATCTAAAAACAAATCTTTAGTTATCTCTGTTTCTTATGGAATATGCCTTTCCCTATGGATGCGCTTTAGCCTCCAAAGAGTGCATTCAATCCATGGAGAGGATGCACTCTGGCCATCAAAAGAGTGCATCCTTCCCCTCAACGAATACCGCCTCAAAACCCTCATGAGGCAGTATCCAATCTATAAGAGGATGCACTCTAGCCCTCAACGAGTGCATCCTTCCCCTCAACGGAGACCGCCTTAAACCCTCATAAAGGCAGTATCCAATCTATAAGAGGATGCACTCTAGCCCTCAAAAGAGTGCATCCTTCCCCTCAACGAATACCGCCTTAAACCCTCATAAAGGCAGTATCCAATCCATGAGAGGATGCACTCTAGCCCTCAAAAGAGTGCATCCTTC
>NZ_JBHILS010000005.1:89513-135891 GCF_042193385.1 Bartonella sp. TT119HLJHH
AACCCTCATAAAGGCAGTATCCAATCCATGAGAGGATGCACTCTAGCCCTCAAAAGAGTGCATCCTTCCCCTCAACGGAAACCGCCTTAAACCCTCATAAAGGCAGTATCCAATCTATAAGAGGATGCACTCTGACCATCAAAAGAGTGCATCCTTCCCCTCAAGGGTTTTACTCAACTTTTATCGCATCTCATTTTTATGAACCCTCATTTTTATGAATCCTTGGTCAAAGGCACAAAAAGAAGTTTGCTAGCAACTATTGTATCACCCACCTTATGGGATTCCACTTGCCTACAGATCTTTCATACTTTTTGGTGCCTTCATAAAATCGAATCTGAAAGAATTCATTAAGGCAATTAAGGGTAAATTTTGTCAATTTGTAGACAAACTTTATTCTTTTTTGTGATTGTTGTATTTTTACTATAGTTATTTAAATCGACTTTATATATGATACGCATCGATATTTATTTGTCGAAATAAATATAGGAGAAAAACTATGAATATCAGATATTTTTTCATAGCGGGAGCTATTACAAGTGGTTTAGCTCTCGCGATTCAAAAATCTGATCGTATAGTCAATAAAAAACCCTCTCCCATTGTTGCCCCTTATACTATTGAGAAAACAAATTTACAGTTTGTTAAACAAGTAAGGGACACATCGGATACATTGAATATACTGAGAGTCAGTAATAGAAGCGCATCAGAACAAGCATCAATAAACGATATATACGAAAAAGGAAAAAGTTTATTGAATGCAATAGCTGTTTTTTTAGGATCACTTATTATATATTTCATACAACTTGTTTCTACTAGAATATAAGATACAAAAAGTTCTTAAAGTAAAGTTATATACATTTTGTATATATTATAAAATTTAAATAAAAAGGCCCCATTTTATAAAGGGCCTTTTTTAGTTTAATTTTTCCTTTGTTTTAATTTAATTTTTATTGTGTTTTTATTTTTATTATCCCAATATTACCGCCTTCAAAAATGCCATTTTTTGCCTTCCTCTCCCCTCAAATGACAAAGGCTCTAACCCTTAAAGCTCCCCCCATAGCGCTTTAGTCAACGGACCTTTCCTCATAGCGCTTGAATAAGCAATAATTTATGAGCATTTTCTAACAAAAAAGAGACCATCTTAAAGAAGAGAGTAGAATTTATAATTGATTTTTCTCCCCTATTCTTGAGGATCAAGCCATTTCCAGTCTATTTTTTAAATCTTGGCTATTATTCTTGATTTTTCGAACCCTTTATTTTGCTCTGGTAAGAAAGATGTGAAAGCGCCATGATTGAGACGCTTTCACATCTTTTAAATAAAAGTGCTTTTCTTCAACAGGAGAATAAACTAATCAATTTTTATATCCATAAATGCGATTTTACCATCTTTAATATAAGTAATATCAGGAGCATGTTTTACCCCCTCTGCTTCAAACACGAACTGTTCATCACTCACCCCTTCAAACCCTTGTTCCCTTAATTCTTGTTTTTTCTCCTCGACTATTTTTTTATGAAAATCTCGTTTTTGATTACACGTATTAGGGGATCTCACTCTAAAAAGCTGATAGTCCATGGCTATAGACCACTTCTCAGCAACCCGTTCCAGTAGATCGTAACTGAACTTTCCTTCCCTTTTCACTTCTTGAGCGATCACCATCGCGCGTTCCAAATGGACTTTTTCAATGGTTTCATCAAAGCCAAGCTTCTCCCCTGCCGTAAAACTTTCGTCATAAGAAGCTAAAGTCTCAACATCGCCCAGCAAGGCAAGAGCAGCAAGATGCAGCAAAGCATAAGGTGCAAACTCTACGTCAGCATCCGGTGCCCAAGATAAAGAGTCTTTTTCCCAAGGGGGAATACCATATTGAGAGCGAAACATTTCATGCAAAGAATCATCTTCCATTGTCCATTTTAAAGTTGTATCGAGTGCTTTCTTTAAAAGCTTGGCGCTCACTTTTTCTTCAAAAATTTCCAATCCATTGGGTACAAAATTCATAAATACTGTTGGCAAAACCCCAGAATTATGCGGATTAATCGTCTGACAAGCCGCCGCAAAAATACCGCTCATAATTAAAAGTCCGCGATCAAAAGGCGAAAACTCTTCCACTCGTTTCTCGTTATAAAGAAACTGCACTTCGCGATCTGGTAAAAAGAGGGTTGCCAAATAATCTCCCTTTCCCTCGATTTCCACCGACCATCCCAAGCTTTTTAAAAGCCCTGTTGCACTTTCTATCGTGAGAATTTCATCATCATCATAATCGGCAGAGAACTCTTTTTCCTTTAGTTGCAAACGCCTCTTCTGCACCACGGCTTCATCTTTCCAAAACTGCTGCGTTGCAAGATCATTTTCTTTAAGCACTCTTTCCAGCTCGCCTTTCACTTGGAAATTCATTTTCATCCGTTTAAAGACAGAGGTATAAAGAGCTAAAACAAGCATGATAATGATCATGCAAATAACAATAAATACCCAGAACAGGGGATCTAATAGAAATACGGCTATAGGATCACTGTTCATTTTTCCCCTCTCAGTCTTTACAAAGCCCGTGCGACAGAGAGCTTATGTGCTCTCGCACCGAGATTGCTTCTTCTAGTTTCTGAATATTTTTTCGCAACTCACCCGTCACTTTGGTGCGAAGCCGTAACATAACCGGAATAAAAATAATAACACAGACCATTATGATGTCCGTTGTTTTAAGGAGAACGGCATGCACAACATATTGCCACCCTGTCAGCTGCCAATTTAATACATCTGGTATTCCTAGAATCATGTTCCACATGATAATGAGAACAGCAATAGCAAAGATAATTTTATAATCCTTTGCTGAGAGCAACACGTGCTGGAGCGAAAAAGAATGCGCTCCTTTATGCGTTTCTTGCTCTGATGCCCAATTTTGCTCCTTCATGTATTCCCCTCTCTCTTTGAAAAGACCCGCGAGAGAGAGCTTATTTGCTCTCACACAGAGATTGCCTCTTCTCGTTTCTGGATTTTTTTCCAATTTACGCATTACGATGATGCAAAACCCAAATACCACCGGAATAAAGAAAAGTACACAGACCGTTATGGCTTACGTCATAATAAAAATTATAGTATTCCTGCTACCTTGCCACCCTCTTACCTTCCTCACATTGCAAAAAATAAAGATTTTCAAACCACGCCAATCTGTAAACAATAGTCACAATTCAGCTTTTTCTTCCTAAAAATTCTCCTATTTTCAAGAAAATGACCCTGCAGCCCCACTTCAATAGAATTCATTTCAAAGCTTGAATGAACAAGGCTCCTAAAAATACGAAAACAACCCATATACCGCGACCACCTGCTCCCAAAATCGTTCCTTCCTCACACCTCAAACGATAAAGTAAGTCCCAAGCACTCACTCTAGGCTCTAAACCCCAAGGGCTCTTATTCCCTTTAATCAATAATGGTCCATAATCGGCTTTTCTTCCACTCAATGTCATCCTCAACACTGCTCCTTAGAGCAATGTTTACGGACACCTCATGAAAGAGCACCAAAACATATCAGAGGCAAAATGGTATGCAATCCCTATAAAGGCTGAATCTCTCATAATTTCTTCATTATTTTTTCCCTCTCATGATTTCTCAAGCGCTGTATCCTGTTCTTGCAAGACGTTTTTCAGTTCTTTTCTTAAACAGCGATACGTTCTCACCTGCTTAAAGACACCATAATAAAGTTGTAAAATCATCATAGGAATACAAGCAACCACCAATGTCACGCACATAAGCACGAGACCGAATATTGTAACAAGAATATCACTCCATTTTTCTCTATCGCCTTTTTTATACCAATCCTTTTGATCGGTTATTTTACCCCGTTGCTGGTTTATTTCTTTCAATTTTTGAGTATTTTTTCTCAACAAAAGCCACAATGTTATGAAGAGTATGTACAGAACTGGAAACAAGACCCAAACACACACTGTAATAACTTTCCAAAACGCATACAGAGAGAGAAAAAGAGGTGTATCCCACCACCCTGTCAAGTTCTCTTGGCTACCCAAGGATGGGAAAAATAAAATCCTGTTGCACAACTCAATAATGAGCGAGAGGAACCAAATGACAACATGCTCTCGCACAGAAAAATAATCTTTCCCAAAAAAATAGCGTAGTTCATTATAAAATGCTGAATAAAATTCTGACTTTTTCCCCTTCATTGCTCTTCCTTTTTTTATGAAAAACGCATTTCTTTATTTCATGCCCGCTCTTTTAAGAACCACGAAAAGTGCGATGCATAGTGTTTCCCTTATTTTCAACAAAAGACCCCAATTTTCTAAAAGCGTGGTTGCTCTTCCAAATGATTAAGAGCATCCTCCTCATTACAAACGAAAATAGGCTCTCCTCTTTGCCTGATAATTTTCCAACCATTCATCCTCCCCTCTTCTTGTGTCACGAGCTTCCAAACATTGCCTCTCCCCCTTACGATAGCGACAAAAGCGCCTTGTCACTCTCTTTATCTTATGCGTTTTAATTCCCGTTTCACTCTACAATACGTTCTCACCTGCTTGAAAACAAAATAATAAAATTCTAAAATGAGCATGACAACACCCGCAGGAAAAAAGACGTTTAGCAGAAATATCAACCAAAAGTATACGATAAAAAAACAGCTTATTTTTTCTCTATCCTTTTTTACTGAATTATTTTGTTGATCGATTGTGTGACCCCGTTGCTGGATAGCCTCTTCTAAATTCTGAATCCTTTTTTTCAACAAATACGTTAAGATGAGATAAAGCACCAATAAAACAGGCATCGAGGCAACAACAACAACCATGATGACTTCACGTAGCACAAAAAGCGCTAAAAGAGTGCTATCCTGCGATACACTCAACGACCACTTGGCTTCTAATGGGATCAAAAGAGCTTTATAACCTATCCCAACAAGGATAGAAATAAGACAAATAATCATATGATCTTTATAAGAACGAAATGATTTTCCAAAAAAAAGAGAGCACCGTTTGTTATAAAATGTGGAATTTTCCCCCTTCATTTGCTCTTCCCTTTTATACAACTGTTTGTCCCTAACTTTATAAGGATACGCATAATCTCTCAAAGCACAATTGCATCCATTGTCGTCAAATAGAACACCCCAGAAAATACTCGTATTGCATATTTATGTTGCCAATAGTTTTGCCAATTCACGTGCTTGTTTTAAAGAAATCTCTCAACACTTCCAAACCAACGCGCATCACCCCCATTTCATGAATAGCCCCCATGAAGAGGATAACAATAGCGCCCCCATGAATATATCCCCTTACTATAAACTCTATCACCCCTATTGTTTCAATAAAAAATGTAATCCGGCGCCATTCATATACGCCCCCTGCGGCCTCTACAATAGCCTTACCCTCCCTTGCAACAAGCTACGCCATAACTCGTTCCTCAACACGGACAACCCCATTAGCCTAAGGCTCCTACGACAACCCCACCCCTGCCCAAAAAACAGCCATACCGCTGCCCCCCTACAACAACCATACCCGCTTGCCCCTACAAACAGCCATACCGCTGCCCCCTACAAACAGCCATACCACTCTGCCCCTACAAACAGCCATACCGCTGCACCCTACAACAACCATACCGCTGCCCCCTACAAACAGCCATACCGCTGCCCCCTACAAACAGCCATACCACTCTGCCCCTACAAACAGCCATACCGCTGCCCCCTACAACAGCCATACCCGCCCCCCTACAAACAGCCATACCGCTCTGCCCCTACAAACAGCCATACCGCCCGCCCCTACAAACAGCCATACCCGCTTGCCCCCTACAAACAGCCATACCGCCCGCCCCCTACAACAGCCCTATCTAGCCTCTACGATAGCCCTTATCTCTTGAAAAGATCGAAGCATTTTTATTCTTTTCTCCATTGTTTTCAGCCCCCCACTTAAGACATGAAAAAAGGAACTTCCATTGATTTGCAAATGATCGCGCAATAAGAGCATTTGAAATGAGAAAATCTTACAACTTTCTTATTCCAATTAAAAAGGATCAATGATCATTCAAAATATGACGATATATTCCTTTTTTCATTGGGGATCTTGCAAGCCAATAGCTCAGAATATATTCATCAAAGCGCTTCTAAGACAGAGAAACAGCCGCTACTTTTGAGATCAAGCATTTTAATATTAATGAAAGCACTAACATTCCCTTGCAAGTTTGAGGTGTTGTTTTGTCAACAATCTTGTTAGCATGGACTGATTCTATGATGATGCGATATCATTACAATTGCTCTTTATAAACAGCATTGATACGCGCCATTTTACTCACACTTCTTTATAAGCCTTGCGTTATAGGCTTGTGGGGAAAAGATAAAGGAGAATCCTGTTGAATATAGCAATTATTTTGGGGTCTGTGCGTCAACCTTCCTTAACAAGAACTTTAGCCAATTATTTAGCGGATTGCCTCATAAAGCGGGGTGCATCACTTCATTGGGTTGATTTGCGTAAACAGCCCTTGCCGATGACAGATCCAGATTATCATCAGCAGGTTGAAGCTAATCCAAGTGCTGCGGTCCGTGAGTTTGTAAAAACCATTGCCGCGGCTGATGGCGTTATTCTAGCAAGCCCCGTTTATCAAGGGTCTTATTCGGGTGTTTTAAAAAATGCTCTTGATAATTTGAGCTATAATGCCTTTTTAAATAAACCTGTTGGGCTTATCTCTCATGGGAGTACGGCCAAAAAATGCGCACAACCGTGTGAACATTTAGTGCCGGTGGTGCACACGCTTTATGGTTATACACTCCAATGTCAAATTGCCTCTTCCAACGAAGATTTTTCCTCAGACGATGAAGGTCGTACTTGGAAAGTTATAAGTGAAGAGGTACAAACCCGTTGTGAAAGACTTGCTGATGAAATGTACACATTTTTAAAGCAACGAGGTGGGATTTAAAGTAATAAGGGAGGGGGCATGAAAAAAAAGGATGCGCACTATCGTTATTTAGTGGTAGGGGGCACAGGGATGCTTGCCCCTTTGTATCAATCACTAAAGCCGCAAGAAGTGATTATTGCTGCACGCTTTCTTTCCCATAAAGTCCAGCTTGAGGCATTGCACAACAAACAGTTGTGCGTGTCGTTGGATTATGATTGTGCGTCATCAAAGGCGCAATTTTTAGAAGCTGTGAAGCAATGGCATGATCTAAAATATTGCATATTATGGATTCATTCGCCCGCCTATGCATTTTCTTGCGCATTAATTGAGCAGTTGGCTCTTTTGCCTAAACCGCCATGTATTCTCCATATTTTTAGTTCCAACACGCATGATCAAATAATCATCGATTGCGCGCGCAAAAACAAGGTTGCTTTTATCCCCATTCAATTAGGACAAAAAACAACGCCCAAAGGTTTACGATGGCTGACCCATAAGGAGATAAGCCAACAGGTACTGGATGCCATAAAAAACCATATGAATAAACAAAACTTATGATCAAGACCTCTGCTTTGCAAAGAAGCCGAGCCCCTTCAATCTCTATCCATACCCGAACACCCTCTTGAATAGCCCATACTCTCTTACATCATAGGCTTTGAGAACGAACAATCCCCCTCCCTTACGCCTCTAAACAGCGGTCCTTATATCAACAGCTCCAAAACCAAACGTTTTTTCCTCCTCACACGGGCTTATCCCCTTCTCAGAGTTTATTCCCTCCACGTGTTTTTACCCTTCTCATGCGGGCTTATCCCCCTCTGACAACCATCACAGCTCTTGAGCACCCCCCCTTTTTACAGTTCCACGTTTTTACGATTTTGCAAATTCACAGAAAACAACAAACTGCCGATAAACCGCCCCATTAAAGCCTATACAAGCCTATTACAAACCTATCACCAGCCTATTCATTGCCATCAGCCCTTTTCCCCCAACGCTCCCCATTCCCACATTCCCCCATTCCCACATTCCAATTTTGACGCATTGCACAATCCAACCATCCTCCATTGGCACCTTTTCTCCCCAACCGCCCCACAACCGTCACAGCTCTTGACCAACCACACCCCCTTTTACAGTTTCACGCTTTTACGATTTTGCAAATTCACAGAAAACAAGCAAACTTCCGATAAACCGCCCCATTAAAGCCTATACAAGCCTATTACAAACCTATCACCAGCCTATTCATTGCCATCAGCCCTTTTCCCCCAACGCTCCCCATTCCCACATTCCCACATTCCCCCATTCCCACATTCCAATTTTGACGCATTGCACAATCCAACCATCCTCCATTGGCACCTCTTCTCCCCAACCGCCCCACAACCATCACAGCCCTTGACCAACCACACACCCTATTACAGTTTCACGTTTTTACGATTTTGCAAATTCACAGAAAACAAGCAAACTGCCGATAAACCGCCCCATTAAAGCCTATACAAGCCTATTACAAACCTATCACCAGCCTATTCATTGCCATCAGCCCTTTTCCCCCAACGCTCCCCATTCCCACATTCCCCCATTCCCACATTCCAATTTTGACGCATTGCACAATCCAACCATCCTCCATTGACACCTTTTCTCCCCAACCGCCCCACAACCGTCACGGCTCTTGAGCAACCACACACCTTTTTACAGTTCCACGTTTTTACGATTTTGCAAATTCACAGAAAACAACAAAACTTCCGATAAACCGCCCCATTAAAGCCTATTACAAGCCTGTCACCAACTTATTCATTGCCATCAGCCCTTTTCCCCCAACGCCCTCCATTACCCCATTCCCCCATTCCAATTTTGACGCATTGCACAATCCAACCATCCTCCATTGGCACCTTTTCTCCCCAACCGCCCCACAACCGTCACAGCTCTGACCAACCACACCCCCTTTTACAGTTTCACGTTTTTACGATTTTGCAAATTCACAGAAAACAAGCAAACTGCCGACAAACCGCCCCATTAAAGCCTATACAAGCCTATTACAAACCTACCATCAGCCTATTATTGCCATCAACCCTTTTCCCCCAACGCCCTCCATTACCCCAGAGATCAGCGTAAAATGAGAAAAACAATCGATGCCCTCCTCCCCAAGCCATGAAGCAATGGCATGATCTAAAACTTACGCCTCCCCCATGACACGAGCACTACATGCGCTTTTTCAGCGCTGCGTTTAATTGTTTGGTAACCTTGTAATACGAGATCAAACGCTTGATAAAAGAAATATACAGTGCCACAATGGGTATTGTTAAGAAAAAATCAAAAACACCCCCCAGCAGAATGATCAAAATCACCGTCCAAAATGCCGCTATTTCGTAATGCATTTTATCCCCTTCCCTTTATAAATTGATTGATTGGGTTGCTTCAGTCACTTCTTCCAACTGCTGAATCTTCTTTTTCAATCGATGGGTTAAAATTTCACGAAGGATCACAACAACAGGGATCGTTGCAAAAATACATACCGATAAAAAAAACCAGAAAAACAAGAGAATGACAAAATATTCAAATCTGCTCTCATCTACCTTAGCAGCTATCCCTTTAGAGCAAATCACATAGACATAAGCTTTGAAAAACATAATGATGAAAGAGAGGCATGCGTGGAGGATATAATCTTTGCGTGAAAAAGCGAGCCATTTTTTTAACGAATAGGAACTTATCTGTGTTTCTAGTGCTAAGTTTTGCGGCACTCTCTCTTTTTCTTTTCCGCTTTTTTCAAAGAAACAAAAACGCTGTGGGTGTTCTTTCATCAAACGTCTTTGTTTTTTCACTCTGTAATAGAGCCTCAAACGCTTGATTAAAGAATAATAAGGCGCCACAATAATCATATTCACAAAAATGGCAAAAACTGTAACTGCATTTAGAAAAAAACATCCAATCGGCAGAAAAAAAATAAAAACCGCGATCTCACTCCTCATGCGTATAACCTCATTGATTAATCTCTTGCTGCTTTATTTTTTCTTTTAGTTTTTTCTTTATTTTTTCCAATTTACGCTCTTTAAAACGACAAATGCCCCACAAAATAGGAAGGGGTGTGAGAAGACAAAACCATATCAACACTGGTAAGAGAAAAATAAGAGAACCAATTCCTTCCCATCTTGTCCATTGCAACGGCTGTACCAGAGACTTTGCACCCGCAGGAACTTCTAAAGCCATCATGATAAGGCATGTACAAAACATGATAAAAAAGCGGTGCCCTATTATTTTACACCGTCCCACCCCTTTACGCATTTCCACTGAAGACACCATAAATTTTCTAAATGAAAAGAAAGACTCTTCAAATGTTGCTTTTTTCTCCTGCATTGTTCCCCTCTGCTTTTACGCTTCGCGCTTTTTACGCATTATTTTTAGGTTTAAGCTCTTTTTAAATTATCTAAACTCTTTATTTTTCTCAATAAATTTTTTCATCAATCCTAATTTCTACATCCATATATTCTAACTCCCCATCCTTTATGTAAAGAATATGAGGACGATAGTTTTTTCCATCAACCTCACAAATCGCGTCCTTTTCATAAACAAAATATCCCTGTTGCCTTAATTCTTGTCTTTTTTCCTCGATCAATTTTTCATAAGAATCTCTTCTTCTATTGCACAAATTGGGATCTGTAGCTCTAAAATATTCATAGCTTTCTACCTCCATGGAAAAATCCTTTGCCGCCTGTTGAAGCAAATCGTAACTGGGTTGCTTTGTCTTTTCTACCGCCTGAGCGATCACCATTGCGCGTTCCAGATGCTCTTCTTCAATGCTTGCCTCAAAGCCCAGCTTCTCACCTTCTATAAAGCTTTTGTGATAAGAGTGTAAGGTTTCAACATCGCCCATCAAAGCCAGAGCAGCAAGATAACGCAGGGAATAAGAAGCCAACCGAGGGACCACAGTTTTGTTTTCCCAAGGCAGGATTCTATATTGAGAGTGAAGCATCTTGCCAAGATCAACCTCAGTCATTGCCTTTTCTAAAGCTTTCTCGAGTACACGACGTAAACATCCAACGCTTACCTTTTCTTCAAAAATTTCCAACCCCTTCACATCAAAACTCAATTCAAGAGCAATCAAGCCTCCAGAATTATAAGGGTCTATCGTTTGGCAAGCCGCCGCATGGATACCAGAAACCACCGCAATTGCACAATCAAATCGCGGATACCCCTTCTCAGCATTATAAAGAAACTGCACTTCACGATCTGGTAAATAATAGGTGGCCAAATGATCTCCTTTTCCTTCAATTTCCACCTTCCACCCCAAACTCTTTAAAAGCGCCGTTGCACTTTCCATCGTTAAGATTTCTTCATCAGAAAGAGAAAACTCTTTTTCCTCAGATAACAGCTTAATCATCGGCATTGCTCCACTAGACGGCTCAAAAGCGACAGGTTGTTCAAGCACGCGGCTTAATTCTTTTGTCACTTGGCAATACAGTCTCACCCGCTTGAAAGTAGAGTAATACAATGCCCAAATAAACATCATGACCACAGCAGAAAGCAGCGTGAAAAGCGTCAAGCCCATACCCCACGAGAGTACAACAATAATATCCATCATTTTAATATCTATCATTTTCTCCGCCCCTTCATGCGCTGTTTTGTTGAGAAGCGGTTTTTCTCCGCTTCCAGAGTGCTTGCTCCAACATATCGATCTTTTCTTTCAACAGAACCGTGAAAATGATACGAACCACAAAGGCAACAGGGATAAACAAAAAAATAAACCATGATATAAGCTCCATAATTAACGAGAGAGCTGCCACGACATCCCCTTCCCACTCCGCCAACTTCCACCCAAGCAACATGGATACGAAGCGAAGAGCCATTCTTAAAGCTGCCACAATGAAAGCAATACAAAAAATGACTTTATAATTTTTGCGTGTCAGAAACGCTTCTTCAAGCGCAAAAGACCGTAATTCCTCATCCAATGATACATTTTTTCCATTGCCCCTCATTTTTTATCCCTCATTTGTTTCAATTTTCAAGCCATTTTCATGAACCGAAGCTTTCGTCCTCACAATGAATGAGAGTTCATCAATATCAAGCGCTTGTATCCTTCATCTTTTATAAAGACAATATCAAGGGTGCATTTTTTTCCATCACCTTCAAACATCGCACGAAGAGAAGTGCTCCTACAACGCATGAGAATATATAAAGACCAGTATTCATTTTCTGCCCTCCCTTCACGCGCTGTTTTGTTGAGAAGCGGTTTTTCTTCGCTGCCAGATTTCTTGATCCAACATATCGATCTTTTTTTTCAACAAACGCGTAAAGATGATACGGACCACAAAGGCAACAGGAATGAGTACAAAAATTAAATCTAATATAACCTGCACGATGCAAAAGAGAACTGTTATGACATTCCCTTCCCACCCCGCCAACTTCCACTCAAGCCACATGAGTAAGAAGAGAAGAGCCGTTCTTAAAGCTGCCACAATGAAAGCAATGCAAAAGATGACTTTATAATTTTTGCTTGTCAAAAACGCTTCTTCCAGCGAAAAAGACCGTAACTCTTCATCCAATGATACATTTTTTTCATTGCCCCTCATTTTTTATCCCTCATTTGTTTCAATTTCTAAGCCATTTTCATGAACCGAAGCTTTCGTCCTCACAATGGATGAGCGTTCATCAATATCAAGCGCTTGTATCCTTCATCTTTTATAAAGACAATATCAAGGGTGCATTTTTTTCATCACCTTCAAACATCATGTTTTCATCACTCACAGTGTATCCCCTATTGTCTTAAGGCTTCTCTTTTCTCGTCGATCAAATTTTCATAAAAATATCTTCTTCTATTGCACAAATTTGGGTCTCTGACTCTAAAATTCTAAGTGCTCTTTTTATTTCCAAGAGATAAGCTGCTTTCCAAAGAAGAAGTGAACTGGTGCAAGAAAATCGTAACGAGGTTGCTTTGTCTTTATGACGATTTGAATCATCAACAAAACCGGCCCAAATTGATTTTTTCGATATTTTTTTTCAAAGCCCAAACTTTCATCTTCCATAAAGCTTTTGTGATAAGAGTGTAAGGTTTCAACATCACCCATCAAAACCAGAGCCGCAAGATAACACAGAAAATAAGAAGTCAATTGAGAGATAGCACAATTTCCTTTTCCCAAGGAAGGGCGCTCTATTGAAAGCCCAAACACGCGGCCAAGATAAACCTCTGTCCCAGATCAACCTCATTCCCAAATCAACCTTGTTCATTGCCTCATCTCAAGCTTCCTCAAGCACACGACGTAAACGCCCTACGCTTATCTTTTCCTCAAAAATTTTCAATCCCTTTGCCTTAAAATCCACCCCTTTGCCTCAATGCCTCGTTGTCAATCTGCCCCCCCAAAATGATAAAGCCTCAAAATGATAAGGATTAATTATTTGGCAAGCCGCCGCATGAATACCAGCGTCTCTCACAATTCCATAACCAAATTGCACAAAACCTTTTTCATCCAGAGAGAGAAACTGTCCTTAGCGGTCTCGTAAATAAATAGATGTCCCTCTTTTCTTTCAATTTCCCCCCTCCACCCCAAGCTCTTTAAAAGCATTGTTGCCCTTTCCATAGAGCAAAACGTCTTGATCAAAAACTTAAAGCTTTTGGCGCGTCTTCTTTATGCGTCTTGCCTCTCCACCTGCAAAAAATGGGCTCTTCTTCCCCAAACACCAGAATATCTTTTGCTTTAAGTATAGATTTTTCGCTCTCAATATCGCTTGGTAAAACACATTTTTATGCTTGATAAAAAGAAACAAGTTACAAGATTTTCTCTCTTTAAGAGAACAGCAAGTAAAGCCCAAGAGCAGCCTCTCTTCACTTTCCCCTCACCACTCAAGCAAAAACCCCACTCAAGAAAGAGCTCCACTCAAACAAGAGCACCAACTCAAGCAAGAATCCCACTCAAACAAGAGCCTCAATTCTTTTAAAAACACGACACAAATATAAAAAAGCATAAAACGAGAAGTACACCCATGCTCCTTAATGAACAAGTCAAAAGAAAGGATCAACAAAAGCCTCTCTTCACTTTTTCCCCTTGCTCACTTTCCCCTCGCTCATTTTCCCCTCGCTCACTTTCCCCTCGCTCATTTTCCCCTCGCTCACTTTCCCCTCGCTCATTTTCTCCTCGCTCACTTCCCCCTCGCTCACTTTCCCTCGCTCACTTCCCCTCGCTCACTTTTCCCTCACTCACATCGTATAATATGACGGGAGCTCCTTTCTGCTCAACTTCTTCTTCTAATTGCCGTATCATTTTGTTCAACTGACGGGTCACGATAAAACGCATAATAAAAACAATCGGTAAGAATAAAAAAACACAGGCAAGCATCCATGCTAGTGGCTCGAATACGACAAGAGAAACAAAGTCCTGCCCTCTCCATATTTTAACGACAACAGTTATAACTATTGGAGCAGTCGCCATGACCGTAGAAAGATAGAATATTTTTTTATAGTCTTGCCAAACAAGAGAAAGCTGTTTTTTATCAAACATTCTGCTGCTTTTTTATTTTGGGGAGATCTGTCTTAAGGCGATATCGCGTTCATTCAGCACGCATTTCAGTTCCTTTTTCACGCGACAATAAAGCCGCGCACGCTTGATAAACAGGTAATAAATGACAACGATTGGCGCCCATATTAAAACACCTAAGAGCGTAAAACACAGGAAAGAAATGGCTATTAATGTTATAAGACTACTCGTCATTTTGTCCCCCTACCACATTCTGCATACGAATTGCCTGATCGCGTTGTTGTATCGCTTCTTCCAATTGTGGAAGTATTTTGTTCAATTTTCTCGTTAACTTCATGCACATGATCCCAATGATCGGAGAAAAGAGAAGAATCCCTAACCATATAAGGCTCAACAGCTGCATGATAAAGGCAACACTATCATTTTTCCACCATACAAAATTTGCGATAGAGAAAGCAGATTGCAAAACAGAAAAGAGAATAAGGATAAAAAAGATTATTTTACATTCTTTTGAATAAAAAGGCAGAGATTCTTTGAAGTTAAGAAAGCGCATTTTTGCATCAAGTGTCTCAAGCGCGAGATTGTGTCTTTTCATTTCTCCCCGATCATTGCGCAATTGTTGTATGGCTTGCTTTTGTTGCGTCGTACTCTTTTTCAAGCCTTGAGCGAGTTTAAAAGATAACCTCATATGCTTGATCAACAGGTAAGGAAACCTGACCATAACCATAACCATTAAAATGGCAATGATAATGAACCCTAAAAAAACCAAATGCTGCATCATAATGCTCCCTTTTTTTCCCTATCGCATTGATGTGAAATCATCATTTTTATTCTCTGCTCAAACAAATGTTTCTAATTCCTTTACTGTTTCTTGCACGCCATACTGAAGGAGACTATGGAGAATTAAAATGACAGGTAAAGAAACAACAATACATGTCCAGACCCAAAACAGCAGTCGCATGACAAAATCAATAATGTGAAGCACTATCATAGGCACGTAATTGTGCAAAAAAACCGCAGATTTTGGAAGAAAAGCTGAAAAAACGACAAAACCTGTGCAAAGTGCAACCATAACGAAGGCGATAGAAAAGATCATAAAATAATCTTTTTTTGAGAGAAGCAAAGATTCTTGAAAAGAAAAGGCACGCAACTGTGTTGCAAGAACTGTCCTCTGTCCTCTACCCTCTACCTGATAATGCCCTAAATTCTGCGCTGCACCCTTTTTTAATTTTCGCTGCGTCACCAATAACAAGATTGTCCGTTTTATCAACGAATAATAAAGTGCAACGATTGTCACCACGGTAGAAAGGAATACCATAAAAATTGCAGAACAAATAAAAATTGCCGTTCCTACGGCAATCAACATTCCAATGATTAAAGAAGCACTCACTTTTCCCCCTATTGTCTTCTGTTAAGAGATTGGTTGTCTAGCTGTTGCTGCTCTGGCAAGGTTTCCCATTGTAGCATCATTTCCTTCACATCCCGTTTAAATACGGCGTTAAAGACAAAAAAGAGCGGACAAAAACCAAAAAGAACGCCAAAAATTATTTGCGGTAAGAAACATAAAAAAGCCCAAACACTATTCCACCCCGCATCAAGAACATGCTGAATTATAGGATTTTGGAAAGGGTGTTTAAGACTTTCCTGAAGTCTTTCCTGAAGACTTTCTTGTTTCATTTGTCCCAGTGCTTGGAGCTGTTCTTTGGATATAACGTGAAAAAATTCCAAAGGATCCATATAGGCAGACGCGGAAAAAAGCACCAACAAGAGGATAGCCAAACAACAAATGATGATATAATCGCCTGTTGAAAGAGCCGTCCATTTTTTGAAAGCTTCTGATTGATCCAACACTGACTGTGATACAAAAGCCTTATCTCCCTTATGGGCAGATTGGTGTTGTGATTTATCTTCGATCATACGGATACTCCCCCACTTCTAAAATTCCCACTCTTCAATATTTGATAGCACGCCACCAGCGCGGTAAATTCGCTTAGCACCCTTCTCAGAGTAATGCAAGTACTATAAATCCCCTCTACGTATTTTGTTCATTTGCCCTATACGCGCTTATACATGAAGCACTATACGTGAGGCACTTACAAGCCCAAACACCCCTTTTTCCAAGGTGGTGCCCCCATCTTGAAAGCCAAGCACGCGGCCAAGATCAACCTCAGTCCCAGATCAACCTCATTCATTGCCTCATCGAAAACTTCCTCAAGTACACGACACGCCCTACGCTTACCTCTTCCTCAAGAAATTTCAATCCCTTTGCCTTAAAATCCACCCCTTTGCCTCAATGCCTCGTTGTCAATCTGGCCCCCCCAAAATGATAAAGCCCTAAAATGATAAGGATTAATCATTTGGCAAGCCGCCGCATGGATACCAGCGTCTCTCACAATTCCATAACCAAATTGCACAAAACCTTTTTCATCCAGAGAGAGAGAAACTGTCCTTCACGGTCTCGTAAATAAATAACAGTCTCGTAAATAAATAGATGTCCCTCTTTTCTTTCAATTTTCCCCCTCCACCCCAAGCTCTTTAACAGCACTGTTACGCTTTCCATGGAGCAAAACGTCTTGATCAAAAACTTAAAGCTTTTGGCGCGTCTTCTCTATGCGTCTTACCTCTCCACCTGCAAAAAATGGGCTTTTCTTCCCCAAACACCAGAATATCTTTTGCTTTAAGTATAGATTTTTCGCTCTCCATATCGCTTGGTAAAACACATTTTTATGCTTGATAAAAAGAAAATAAGTTACAAGATTTTCTCTCTTTAAGAGAACAGCAAGTAAAGCCCAAGAGCAGCCTCTCTTCACTTTCCCCTCAGCACTCAAGCAAGAGCTCCAACTCAAGAAAGAGCTCCACTCAAACAAGAGCACCAACTCAAGCAAGAATCCCACTCAAACAAGAGCCTCAATTCTTTTAAAAACACGACACAAATATAAAAAAGCATAAAACGAGAAGTACACCCATGCTCCTTAATGAACAAGTCAAAAGAAAGGATCAACAAAAGCCTCTCTTTACTTTTTCCCCTCGCTCACTTTTTTCCCTCACTCACTTTTCCCCTCGCTCACTTTCCCCTTGCTCACTTTCCCCTTGCTCACTTCCCCTCGCTCATTTTCCCCTCGCTCACTTTCCCCTTGCTCACTTTTTCCCCTCGCTCATTTTCCCCTCGCTCACTTTCCCCTCGCTCACTTTCCCCTTGCTCACTTTCCCCTCGCTCACTTTCCCCTTGCTCACTTTCCCCTCGCTCATTTTCCCCTCGCTCATTTTCCCCTCGCTCATTTTCCCCTCGCTCACTTCGTATAATATGACGGGATCTCCGTTCTGCTCAAGCTCTTCTTCTAATTGCCGTATCAATTTGTTCAACTGACGGGTCACAACAAAGCGCATAATAAAAACAATCAGTAAGAATAAAAAAGCACCGGCAAACATCCATGCCAGTGGCTCGAATAGGACAAGAGAAACAAAGTCCTGCCCTCTCCATATCTTAACGACAACAGTTATAACTATTGGAGCTATCACTATGACCGTAGAAAGATAGAATATTTTTTTATAGTCTTGCTAAACAAGAGAAAGCGGCTTTTTATCAAACATTCTGCTGTTTTTTATTTTTGGGAGATCTGTTTTAAGGCGATATCGCGTTCATTCAGCACGCATTTCAGTTCCTTTTTCACGCGACAATAAAGCCGCGCACGCTTGATAAACAAGTAACAAATTGTCCAAACTGGCACCCACAATAAAATATTTACGATCATAAATAACAGGAAAAAAAAGACTATTAATGTGATAATGCTACTCGTCATTTTATCCTCCATGCCCATTCTGCATACGAATTGCCTGATCGCGTTGTTGTATTGCTTCTTCCAATTGTTGAAGTATTTTGTTCAATTTTCTCGTTAATTTTATGCACATCACCCCAATGATCGGAAAAAAGAAAAAAAGTCCAATCCATAGAGAAGTGTTCAACAGCTGCATGATAACGCCGACCATATCGCTCTTCCACCATACAAAATTTGCGATAAAGCAAGCAGATTGCAAAACAGTAAAGAGGATAAAGATAAAAAAGATTATTTTACATTCTTTTGAAGAAAGAGGGAGAGATTCTTTGAAGTTAAGAAAGCGTATTTTTGCATCAAGTGTCTTATGCACAACATTGTGTTTTTTCATTTCTCTCTGATCATTGTGCAGTTGTTGTATGGCTTGCTTTTGTTGTGCCGTTTTCTTTTTCAAGTCTTGAGCGAGTTTAAAAGATAACCTGATATGCTTGATCAACCGGTAAGGAAGCCTGACCATCACCATAACCATTAAAATGGCAATGATAATGAACCCTAAAAAAGCCAAATATTGTATAATAATAATCACTTTCCCCCCCTATCGCATTGATATGAAATCATCATTTTTATTCTCTGTTTAAGCAAATATTTCTAATCTCTTTACTGTTTTTTTCACGCTATAATGAAGGAAACTATGGAAGATTAAAATGACAGGTAAAGCGATAATCATACACACACAGCACCACAACAGCAGCAGTACGACAAAAACGCTAACCTTAAACAATTGCAACGCATAACCGTGTAAAAAAATTGTAGATCTTGGAAAAAAAGCAAAAAAAGCTATCAAACCTACGAAAAGCATCATCAAAATAAAGGCTAGAAAAAAGATGATACAATAATCTTTTCTTGAAAGTTCCAAAGATTCTTGAAAAGAAAAAGCACGCAACTGTGTTGCAAGAACTGTCCTCTGTCCTCTACCCTCTACCTGATCATGCCCTAAATTCTGTTCTGCCCCCTTTTTTAATTTCCGCCGCATCCAAAACAACAATATGACCCGTTTTATAAAAGAATAATAAAGTGCCACGATAGTCATGATGGTAGAAAACACTATCATGATCTCCCCCACCAACATGACAACACCCAACCCTGCTGTAGTCAACATTCCAAAACTCCTTACAAAAGCATTATCCTCTCGTTTCCCTATCGTGTTCTGTTGATAGCTTGGTTGTCTAGCTGTTGCTGCTCCGGCAATGTATCCCACAGTTTTATCATTTCCTTCACATCTCGTTTAGAGATGGCGTTAAAGACAAAAAAGAGTGGAAAGAACACCACAAGACAGCCCCAAATCATTTGTGGTAAGAGACATAAAAAAGCCCAAACACCATTCCATCCCACGCCATACAAAAACACGATTGCAGGATTATTTTCAAAAGGCTGTTTCAAGATCTCCTTCATCATTTTTCGAAAATCTCCTTGTTCCATTTTCTCCAGTATTTGAACCTGTTCCTCGGATATAACGTGAAAAAACTCCAAAGGGCTCATATGGATAGTCACGGAAAAAAGCACCAACAAGAGGATAGCCAAACACAAAATGATGACGTAATCTTTTCTTGAGAGAGCCGTCCATTTTTTGAAAGCCGCAGAATGATTCAACACCAGCTGTGATGCAAAAGCCGTATTTCCCTCATGGGCAGATTGCTGTTGTGATTTATCTTCGATCATATGGATATTTTCTCACTTTTAAAATGCCCACTCACTCTTTGAGAACATGCAACCAGAAAAACGGGTTTATCTCGCACTCTTTTGACCATGAAACCCGTGCGATAAGACTTTTGAAGTCTATTTTTTAAATTCTTTATAGGTGTCAACATACAATCTCTTAAGCTTACAAGCACAAACGCCATTGTATCCCCTTATCTATTACCCACACCTCAAAAGACAATGTTTCACAAAATTCACCAAACAAAAATATTCAATCTAAAAAAATATCTGATGTGTAAAGTTTTACAACTAACATATTGATTTATAATAAATTTATTATTTTGCATATTAAATGAGAAGCCTAAGTAGCGTAGGATTGTCTTATTCTAAATCTGTTCCATATTGGATCAAAACCATATCTCTTGCGCGTTACAAGCAGAAAGAGCCATATAGAGTAAAACATTAAGAAAGGATGACAAATGCCTCTCATGAAGCGTTTCAAATGCCAAGAGCTATCGCAACAATGAAAGCTGGCAAAATGTGTGATGCTACGGACTTTCTTCTTCACGAGCGTAAAGATGGACTATTCAATAGATTTTATATTGCTCAAACTTTATATGGATTTCATTGGGGACTTTTTTTAGCGAGCTCAAATTTGCGCTGGCTCAATCGTTATACCTTCACGAGGCACCATTGCGAAATGGGCAAAAGAGAGCCCTAAGACATGGCTCTAGAAAAAACAAAACAAAGTCGAACAAGCACCCGATTATCCAGCATGAAAAGCGCACGACAAACCACTTTAATCCTCATTTGAAAGCTTCTTAAGCAAAAAGGCTTCATTTTAAAAATTCTTTATTAAAAAGAAACTTCCCCCATATTTATAAAGGCATCTTCCATAAAGGCATTTTCCGCTTATAAAAACAGCTTCTTTCGATAGCGCATTGTGTCCTTTAAACGATATCCCCTCATCTCATGAGGCGATCCATTAAAACAGTAAAAACGGAAAGTTTTATATTCTATAAAGGATATTCATAAAGGAAACAGCAAACCAAATAGCGAGACCATTCACAATTTATTTTGAGCCGATAAACGATATTTTATTTGAAAATATAGGGCATCTTATGCTATTATAATAGGATGCGGGGGATGCTTTTTGCCACTCAACAGAAGAGTACATAACTTCTATAGAGTACATATCTTCTATAGAGTACATATCTTCTATAGAGTGTATAACTTCTATCAAGTATAGTGCATATCTTCTATCAAGTATAAAGAACATGTTCTATCAAGTAAAAGAATATGCTTAACAGCATAATATATATCAGGCATCTTAGTACAGCACCCCATAATCCCCCCATAAGAAAACAATAACTTTTCAATTTTACCTGTAAAAAGGTTTGGTAAAGCGCTCGTGAAAAAAGAGATAAATAATCCCATTAGAAAAAACGTCCTATTAGAAATAGACGATGACATGCCCATGGAATATCATTTTTATTTTTTCATTCACATTTGACAAAAATTTTTCTTCAATTTCTCAAGAACAGTTAAGAAACATTTAGAAAGCGAATAATCCGCTATCAATGAAAAAAATGGTAAGCCCCCCTTAAGGATGATTTTTCGCCCCACACCGTTGCTTTTCTTTGCATTTACAACGCCTTTAGTATCATTTGTTTTTTGATCTGCAACGGCTCATATCCCGCTAGTATTGCTCTCCACAGTATTTGCTCTCCCGCTAGTATTTATTCTAAGTGCTTTTTACATCACTGTCCCTCATCAACAGCCAGTTTCTTTTTCATTCAAATGGTTAAGTTCATGAAAATACGTAAAAAACGCGGTAGAGCGAAAATAACAGGCAAGCGCAAAGAGCCCAATAGCTGTATTTCACGTGCCACAATCCCCAGCGAATCTGGGTTTCAACCGGCGATTGAAATGCGTGCAAAACACTTTGGTTTAAGCCTCGAAGAAGCGAAAAATCCGCTTGTTGGGACCTATATTGGGCGTCTTTGTTTGCTTGGCTATAAAGGGGATTCATCAGGCATCAGTAAAGAGCAATATGACACAGCACAACAATACTTGCAAATTAGAAACGACTATTTATGTGCAAAAGGTTTACCAAATGGCTATTATGATGGTTTTACGCACAGCGTATCAGATGAGAAAGCAAAAAAGCAATGGGTTCAAAGAGCAACGGAACACTATGAAGCGATGCAAGAAGCGATTAAAGAAGCACAATATCTGCATCGTCAACATAACTTTCATGCGGCATTACACTCTCTTGTTATAGAAGATCAACCACTCTCTACGCTTGTTGGTTCGTTGCGTATTATTCTTGATGCCCTTTATAAACATTTTGACAATTCTAGCAAAAAGAGTCTTCGCTAAAACACCCATCATTTCCTCCTCCACACAGGATAAAGATTCTCCTCTCCTTTATAACATGTCTCTTTATAACCAGCGCCTTTGTAAAGTCTTCCTTTGGCAGGGTGCACTTGAGATCCACTGAGCTTACTCTTTCATAGAACTCCATGGGATTGACAAGCTTAAAGCGCTCAGCAAACAAGCTCAAAAATATCCACCACGCTTAAAAAATACTTCGACCTATCAAAGAGACTTAACCTTATATCGACCCATGCTTTACTTAATCCATGCCTCAAAGGAAAATATTTTGCTGTATAGCCAATGAATGAGCTTTTTTCTGTAGATTTTTTCCCGCGATAAAGGAGGAAAAATAATCGTTTTACTGTTGACAAAATATGAAAAATCGTATTTAATGGTGGATGCGGTAAGGGGTTTTCTGCGTCCAGATTTCATCATAAAGTTTTTGCATTATTATAGACTTATTATAAATTATTATAGACTGTTATAAAACAGTGTGTTTCGCGACAATGTTTAAAACTTTACAGTTTGAAGGTATCTTTCGTCTTTTTTTGACTATTTTCTTTTGCATCACCCAATTTGCATCACCAACAGCTCTATAATTTTGAGATCTTCAAAACAAGCCGTATTCACTAGGGGCTCCCAAGAGAACGCCCTAATAATACCCCCATAAAATACCCCCATAAAATACCGATATTATACATCACAGCAATGATGAGCAATACACGCATAAAAATATGAAAACGGCCTCATTATGCTCTCATCGCCTCATTTTTTAAGATGTAAAGGCTTCTTTTCAAAACATTGTTTAGCCAGAATTGAAGAAGATAATATCACCTATTGATCATCAACATAGAGGCTAAGCTTATGAAGCCACAAGATTCTCCCTCACCTCATTCCTCGCAAACCCCAGAAGGCGCAAGCGCACCAGAAGGTGCAAGTGCATCATTAGACACTCTTACAGCACATTTAGAACGGCTTAACATCGAAAAAATACAAAACACCCCTTTCAACCGTGCAGAGTTAAAAGATATTGTTGCCGGTTTAGAACAGCATAATGCCGATGGCAGTTGGATCAAAAATTATTATGATATTTTAGATCTTTACATGATGCCAGCTTTGGTAGATCAAGCCAATCGTAAATATCCAGAGATGAATCTTAAACTTGCAATGACACCTGACGACTTTGCCCTTGCACTCAAAGAAACACTCGAAAATGGCATTAAATCTTCTAGACTGATCGTTAACGCAAAAGATAGAGGAATTCATTTTGCGGTCATTGATCATCAAACCATAGGGGACAAGACATCTCTGATATTTTTAGAACCTACCTCACTGCGTGACACGCTCCCCGCCTTACTTGCATTAAGAACGCGACAATCCATTGAACATCACCAATTGCCTAACATTCATTTTGCCATGGCAGAAATGAATATTCAACGCAGTTCCTCTGAATGCGGGATGTTCAGCTTAAGCCTTGCCAAAAAGCTTTATCTCGAATCTCAAAAATTGGAAAGACTGCACAAAGATAATATTAAGGGTGTGTTATGTGAACCAGACACGCCTTTACCTGCTGAAAAATTAGATCCATATCTTCCAGCTCGTTTATACAAACACGTGCAAGGCAGAAGACGTCTTAGGGAATATTTAACAGCCAATCCAGAAGCAGCACATGAAAAAGTAAACAAAAAAGGCGAAACCCTAACTGAGAGGTTTGAGAGAAGCTTGGTGGCAACAGAGACAAAAACTGTTTCTGTTTCACAACACAGAAAAAGAGCAACAGAATACAAATCTCTGATGATGTAATAAGCATTTAGCTCTATTCCACCTTCACAAAGTAATGAAGTTCTGCGGCTTGACGGTTAAGCATAAATTACTGTTAGCAAATCTTCTTTTCCCTTTGGAAGAGGTAAAGATGCAAACAATAAGCAACATGACCTCTTAAAAAGATAAAAAGATACCTTTCCTTGACTCTGAAAAGCGTGGGATTTTGTCTTTCGTAACATTTTTTTTTTAAATAAAGGTGATTTCATCTCTTTATTTTTTTAAGCTAAAAATCTTTCCTGCAAACATTGTTTAGCCAGAATTGAAGAAGATAATATTTTCTACCAATTATCAATATAGAGGCTAAGCTTATGAAGCCACAAGATTCTTCCCTCCCTCATTCCTCGCAAACCCCAGAAGGTGCAAGCGCACCAGAAGGGGCGCATGCAAATGCATCATTAGACACTCTTACTGCACATTTAGAACACCCCAGTAGCGAAAAAGGCAAAAATATCCCATTCAATCGTGAAGAATTAAAAAGTATCATTGCCCGTTTAGAGGATGATATCTCAACGGGTCGTTGGGTCACAGCTGATTATGCAAGTACAGATCTTAAACTAATGCCAGCCTTGGTAGATCAGGCAAATCGTAAATATCCCGACATGCGTCTTCAATTGGCAGCGTCATCTCACGACTTTGCCCTTGCACTCAAAGAAGCCATCGAAAACGGCGTTCAATCTTCCAGATTTATCATTTACACAAAGGATAGAGGAATTCATTTTTCAGTGATTGATCATCAAACCATCGATGACAAAACCTCCGTGATATTTTTTGAACCTACAACACTCAACAATATGAAACCAGCAGTGCTGGCATTAAGAACACAATTGGCTCTTAAAGCGCATGAGTTGCCCAATTGTTCTTTTGCCATGGTAGAAATGGATATTCAGCGAAGCTCTTCTGAATGTGGAATGTTCAGCTTAGCCCTTGCTAAAAAGCTTCATACCGAATCTCAAAAATTAGAAAGACTGCATCAGGATAATGTTAAGGGTGTATTATGTAAACCAGACACGCCTTTACCTGCAGAAAAATTGGATCCATATCTTCCGACCACTTTTTACAAACACGTGCAAGGAAGAAGACGTCTTGGGGAATATCTAAAAGCCAATCCAGAAGCAGCACAGGAGAAAGTAAACAAAAAAGGCGAAACCCTAACTGAGAGGTTTGAGAGAAGCTTGGTAGCAACAGAGACAAAAACTGTTTCTGTTTCACAACACAGAAAAAGAGCCACAGAATATAAATCTCTAATGATGTAATAAGCATTTAGCCCTATTCCACATCCACAAAGAATGAAGCTCTGCGGCTTGACGGTTAAGCATAAATTGCTGTTAGCAAATCTTTTTTTCCTTTGAAAGAGGTAAAGATGCAAACAGTAAGCAACATGACTTCTTCAAAGACAAAGGATAAAACAGGACAGCTCTATCAAAAATAGCCCATTTTAAAACAGTGCTCATAAATTTGAAAATGCACGAGATGCTTCATTTTTTTAAATTCAAGAAAACCATAAGCTTTTTAAAAACACCCCTTTTTAACCTCACCTTCCAAGATGCAAAGGTTCTCTTTCAAAACATTGTTTAGCCAGAATTGAAGAAAATAATATTTTCTACCAATTATCAATATGGAGGCTAAGCTTATGAAGCCACAAGATTCTTCCCAACCTCATTCCTCACCAACACCAGAAGGGGCAAGTGCAAATGAATCTTTAGAAGACCTTATTGCCCGTTTAATGCAAAGCTCGGTCCAAACAGAAGAAGAACATGTTGCACCGAGTTCTGCCGAATTAAAAGATATTATTACAGGCTTAGAAGATGATCTCGTCACCGGCCGTTGGATTAACGCTTATTATGAAGATACGGATATTAGATTGATGCCGGCTCTCGTAGAAAAAGCAAACAGCAAATATCCAGACATGAATCTCAAATTGGCTCTTACAGCAGAAGAGTTTTCGCACGCCCTAAAAGAAGTCGTTGAGAGCGGCGCAAAATCTGCCCGATTTATAGTCAATTCGGGAAGCACAATCCACTTTGCCGTCCTTGATTATCAAAAAGTTGATGAGAAAATCTCTTTGATTATGCTTGAACCTACAACCTTTCAGAATATCACGGCTTGCAAACTAGAGAGAAAAATAAATCAAACCCTTCAATGTCTTCAACTGCCTCCTTATTCTTTTACCACAGCAGAAATGGATATTCAGCGAAGCTCTTCTGAATGTGGAATGTTCAGCTTAAGCCTTGCCAAAAAACTTCATCTTGAATCTGATAAATTAGCAAGATTGCACAAAGATAATGTTAAGGGTGTATTATGTGAACCCCATTCCTCTTTATCTGCTGAAAAGTTAGATTCCTATCTTCCCATCAGTTTATACAAACATGCGCAAGGAAGAAGACGTCTAGAACAATATTTAAAAGTCCATCCGGAAGCTGAACATGAAACAGTCAACAAAAAAGGCGAAACCCTGAGAGAGAGATTTGAAAAAAACTTAAAAACAACAGAGGGAAAAACTGTTTCTATTTCCTCTCACCAAAAAAGGATTACTGAATACAAATCTTTAACGATGTAATTGAGGTTTTTTCCATATTGCTATTCATCAAAGAACGAAGAGAGATTGCTTTACAGCGAAGATTTCTCTAGGCAAATCGGCTTTTGTGTTCGTAAAACAAAAATAGCAAACAACTTTTCTCTTAAAGAAAAAGCACCATTGTCCGATAAAAACCATCCCCTCTTAAAATTGTATCAAAATTCCAAAGCTCTTGTTCGCCCAAAGCTTTTTGTAACAATGAGACTATTTGAATAGGCAAAACGCTTGATACATAAAATATTGAATGCTTCCGTCTTCAGTAAAAGCATATGTCTTGTTTTTCTGAGAGTGTGCGCTTATATCTCAAGCCCCCCACATCAATGCCATACGACGAACACAACCACTATAGATCACGCTTATCGTGCATCAACCCAACAACTGCCCGCACACCAATAAAGACTCCATCAAAAAACCAATACAAGGTCTTAAAATCAACAACCTCTCTTAACGGAAAACACCAGCCCAACCATTACCCTTCTTGCCCAACCATTTACCCCTCTTGCCCAACCATTTACCCCTCTTGCCCAACTATTTACCCCTCTTGCCCAACTATTTACCCCTCTTGCCCAACCATTATCCCTCTTGCCCAACCATTTACCTCTCTTGCCCAACTATTTACCCCTCTTGCCCAACCATTATCCCTCTTGCCCAACCTTTTGATTTCATCACAGTTTCACATCTCTTCTGTTTTTGAAGCGTGAAAAAATTCATTTTTAATCTGTCAACCAGCCTCACGTTACCGTGAGGCTTTATTTTATGGAGAAGCAAATGAGAAAAATATCTAAAGCAGGACTTGCACTCATTAAACAATGGGAAGGATTGCGTTTACAAGCCTATAAAGATGCCATTGGGGTGTGGACAATCGGCTATGGTCATACCAGCACGGCTGGCAAACCGTTCGTTCACAAGGGCATGATCATTACTGAAGAACAAGCAGAAGAAGTTCTTTGTCAAGATTTAAGGCAATTTGAAAACACCGTTGAAAAACATGTGACGGTTTCTTTAACGAATGAACAATTCGCCGCACTCGTATCGTTTTGCTATAATGTAGGAACGGCAGCTTTTTGTAATTCGACCCTTCTAAAAAAGCTCAATAACGGCGAATATGAAGCCGTCCCTGCTGAGTTACAAAAGTGGACCAAAGCAGGAGGAAAACGTCTTCACGGTTTAGTGCACCGTCGTGCAGCAGAAGCAGGCTTATGGGCGAAAGGGGCTTATGTTTCTTCCAACTATCAAACCGTAGAAACGCAAGCACCAACGGGTGTTTTCAAGGCAGAAGCGCTTACGCCGATTATTGGTTCTTTTTCTGGTCTTGGCGGTTTATTGGCAGGCAATGGTCCTATCCAATGGGCATTAGCAACCATTATGGTTTTAGCCGCCTTCGTTGGCATTTTCTTTGTGGCAAAACGGTTTCGGGAGCAGCGTTTATGATGGGGTGGTTGAAAAAAAATCTGATGATAACAGGAGCGGCTCTGACCGCTTTTTTTATTGCTTTAGCAAAAGCTTTCACTCTTGGAAAGAAGATTGAGCAACAAAAGCAAATAGAAACAACACTAAAGTCATCAACAACACGGCAAGAGGTGGAAAATGAAATTAATCAAAAAAGTGATACTGATGTACGGGCTGCTCTTACTCACTGGTTGCGCGATAAAAACAATCAATGAGCCT
The DNA here is from genome assembly GCF_042193385.1 of Bartonella sp. TT119HLJHH. Classification (NCBI taxonomy): domain Bacteria; kingdom Pseudomonadati; phylum Pseudomonadota; class Alphaproteobacteria; order Hyphomicrobiales; family Bartonellaceae; genus Bartonella; species Bartonella sp. TT119HLJHH. The sequence goes on from NZ_JBHILS010000005.1 coordinate 117,750, forward strand.
TTTTCTTGCGTTGGTTGGCTGCCCATTTATTTAGACAACAAAGATCTCAATATCATCAGTTCAAATCTCGCAAGAGATATTTTAAAGCATAACAAACAAGGGGAACACATGTGTGGGTGGAAACATGGCTAGAAAAAAAACACAAGACGATAAAGAGCTTACAGAAAAGGAAAAAGAAATCCTACAAGAAATCATCATGACTTATAAAAGTATAAAAGTGATGTCGCGTTATACGAAGTGGATTATATTCATCATTGTGTTATTAGCGCTTGATTTTTCACGGATTATAGATGCGCTGGGAAATTTTTTTACACAAAAATCGAATATTCAGCTCTAAAATAAAAAATAAAAAATGAACCGTGAGACGTGTTCAATTATTTTAAAATATAAAAAGCCATTCGTTATTTTTTGAACACATGGAGTTTTATTGATGATTTTTCACGTCTCACGAAAGGTTTTTACAAGCTTCACAAACGTCGCACTCTTCACAAACACTTTCATGAAATGAATTTAAGGGTATGAAGAGAGATTTTTAACAAACACGTAAGTCAGCAACTTTGGTAACATAAGAAAAGGATCATACCAACATACATTTTTTTAATAATCTATTGATATCCAAATGATTTTATACTCTTCATAAATAGCATTGCCAAGAATTTGTATTAAAAGACATTTCTTTTAAAGAAGTGCATAAACAAGCAATGTAATGGTAGCCTTACATAAAGCCTCTCATCTTTACGTTTAATAAAAAAGCAAGCCGGCTCCTCCCTGCCTCTCAATACCCTACCTCTCAATTTTCACCCTCCCAATGCCCTGCCTCCCAATGCCCTGCCGCCCAATGCCCTGCCTCCCAATGCCCTGCCGCCCAATGCCCTGCCGCCCAATTTCCACCCTCCCAATGCCCTGCCGCCCAATGCCCTTATGTCCTATGCATAAAGATCAAATTGAAGAGAATATATGAAAAATCCTTGGCTCGAAAATATGAAAAGAAGGCATGAAGCTACAACAGAATTTCGCGTGCCTTTATCATCAGAAGCATTAAAAATTCTAAAACAAGCGCGCCTACTGTCTCGTAATGATTTTTTTCAGCTATCTGTCATGGTCCCCTTAGCTCAAAAATTGCTCCCCCCCCCAAGAATTTTCTGTCACAATATAGGCAACAAACAGAACTTGAGTATAACAACATGGGTTTGGCTCCAGTTTAGGTGATGAGCTTACCGAAAAAAAGATGAGAGCAAGGCGAAAAATTAGCTTTTATCTTTAAGCTTCTCAAATGGAGCAGTCTCCCCATTTCAGAGATCAACGAAACAGAGAGATGCTTATCCCCTTATGCAAAAGCTTGAAATACCAGCATCTTATTCATAAAAAACAAACCAGCCCCATCATGCTCTTTTCAACTCTGTCTTTCCAACGCTCAATAGGTACTAACTCTTAATTACTAACTCTTAACTACTGACTTTTAATGATTGCGTTGGTTTATAAAAACCGTAGTGACCTCTCACCTTATGAAGCACAAACACAGGATTTTTTAATGATAAATGAATAAGCTTAAAATAAAAAAAAGAACTATATGAGAAAGAAATTATTATAAATCAAAGAATTGTATTTTTATCAGCAAAATATTTTCAAAGGCAATCACAATCTCTGCACAATAGAAACATTTCATAAATGCAAGAGAAAAAGCCAAAAACCAAGAGTGAGATCTATTCACTCTCTTCATAATGACGACATATCCCTCCGTGGAAAAGAGAATAATCCTCTAAGATAAAGAAACAATCATAAAGAGGAAAATTCGTATGCACAAAAGAAATATACAAGAAAACGGGCCCATAAGACCCGTTTCTTTATTACGTCTATGGAAAAGAGCTTAGAAATCCATTCCGCCCATTCCGCCCATTCCACCAGCAGGCATTGGAGGCATTGGAGTGTCTTTTTTGGGAACTTCAGCAACCATTGCTTCTGTTGTGATCAGAAGGCTCGCAATTGAAGCCGCATTCTGAAGAGCAGAACGCACAACTTTCACGGGATCAACAATTCCCAAAGCAATCAAATCACCAAATTCACCGGTTGCGGTATTGTAACCATAAGTGTCAGCATTATTTTCTAGCACTTTGCCCACAATAATAGCGGCTTCTTCACCAGCATTGGTTGCGATTTGGCGCGCTGGAGCTTGTAGAGCACGACGAACGATACTAATACCCGCTTCTTGGTCAGGATTACTTCCCTTAACAGTCAACGCATTTGCTGCACGCAACAATGCGGTACCACCACCAGCAACAATACCTTCTTCAACAGCAGCACGTGTTGCATTCAAAGCATCATCAACACGGTCTTTCTTTTCTTTCACTTCAACTTCTGTTGCACCACCCACACGGATAACAGCAACACCACCAGCGAGTTTAGCAAGTCTTTCTTGCAATTTCTCACGGTCATAGTCAGAAGTTGTTTCTTCGATCTGAGCCTTGATTTGATTGACGCGAGCAGTAATTTCAGCTTTTTGTCCAGCACCATCAATAATGGTGGTATTTTCTTTAGAAATATTCACTTTCTTTGCACGTCCAAGCATATCCAAAGTGACATTTTCAAGTTTAATGCCCACATCTTCAGAAATAACCTGTCCAGATGTCAAGATAGCAATATCTTCCAGCATTGCTTTACGGCGATCACCAAATCCAGGAGCTTTTACAGCAGCAATTTTCAAACCACCGCGCAGTTTGTTAACCACGAGCGTTGCCAAAGCTTCACCTTCCACATCTTCAGCGATAATGAGAAGTGGTTTTCCAGACTGAACAACAGCTTCAAGCACAGGAAGTAAGGATTGCAAATTAGACAATTTCTTTTCATGAATGAGAATGTAAGGATCATCGAGATCAGCGACCATTTTCTCAGCATTTGTGACAAAATAAGGGGAAAGATACCCGCGGTCAAATTGCATTCCTTCCACGACTTCCAATTCCGTTTCAGCGGTTTTAGCTTCTTCCACGGTAATGACGCCTTCATTGCCCACTTTTTCCATAGCATCAGCGATCATTTTACCGATTTCAGCAGCACCATTGGCGGAAATTGTTCCCACCTGTGCAATTTCTGCAGAAGTTTGAATTTTTTTAGCTTTTTTGAAGAGGTTTGCCACCACTTCTTCAACAGCAGCATCAATTCCACGCTTCAAATCCATTGGGTTCATACCAGCAGCAACGGCTTTAACACCTTCTTGCACAATAGCCTGTCCCAAAACAGTTGCTGTTGTTGTTCCATCACCGGCAACATCATTGGTTTTAGAAGCAACTTCGCGCAACATTTGCGCACCCATATTTTCGAACTTATCTTCCAGTTCGATTTCTTTTGCAACGGATACACCATCTTTTGTGATGCGAGGCGCACCGAATGATTTATCAATCACCACATTGCGACCTTTAGGGCCGAGTGTCACCTTCACAGCATTAGCAAGAATGTCGACACCGCGCAACAAACGCTCACGCGCATCACGGCCAAATTTGACTTCTTTAGCAGCCATTTAATTTCTCCTTGGAGTTTTTTTCAAAATAGTACACAATGAAAAACTAAGCGCTTCAATTAGCCCATAATTCCCATAATGTCAGATTCTTTCATGATGAGGAGATCTTCCCCATTAATCTTGACTTCAGTTCCAGACCATTTTCCAAACAAAATACGGTCTCCTGTTTTGACTTCTAACGGCACGCGCTTTCCATTATCATCCAGAGCGCCATTGCCAACAGCAATCACTTCGCCTTCTTGAGGTTTTTCTTTTGCTGTATCAGGGATGATGATCCCACCAGCTGTTTTATTTTCAGATTCAACCCGACGGACAACGACACGGTCGTGAAGTGGGCGGAATTGTATATTAGCCATGTTTTAAATCCTTAAAACTGAACATAATTGCATTAATCTTAAAAGTTCTTGCTAGCACTCTCTTCACGTGAGTGCTAACATGAGTTAGATATAAAATCGGCATCTCTCAATGTCAAGAATAGCCATAAAATAATTTTTCTAAATGAAGCTTCAAAGTCTTGCCTCTTATTGCACTTTCGCGTTATCTATCTTTTTTGAGAACCCGTGAACAAAAAAGGATCTTATCATGGTTGAAACACGTCAGGAAACGGATAGCTTTGGAACGATTTCGGTCCGTCAAGATCGTTATTGGGGCGCACAAACTGAACGTTCTCTGCATAATTTTAATATTGGCAGTGAAAAGCAGCCTCTTGCCATCATCTATGCCTTAGTCCTTGTCAAAAAAGCAGCAGCACTTGTAAATATGGACAAAGGCAAACTACCAGAAAATATTGGAAAAGCAATTATTGCCGCCGCTGATGAAGTGCTTGCTGGCGATTTTGATACGCATTTTCCACTCTCCGTCTGGCAAACAGGCTCAGGCACACAAAGCAATATGAATGTCAATGAAGTCATTGCTAATCGTGCTAGTAAGATTTTGGGAGGAAAGCTTGGAAGCAAAAAACCCGTTCATCCCAATGACCATGTCAATATGAGTCAATCATCGAACGATTCCTTTCCCACGGCGCTTCACATTGCCACCACGTTGCAAACACGCCAACACTTACTGCCAATCCTTGAAGCTCTTATTGCGACATTAAAACAAAAAGAGCAAGAATTTGCAGACATCATTAAAATCGGCCGCACCCATACCCAAGATGCAACCCCTTTAACCTTAGGGCAAGAATTTTCAGGCTATCGTACCGCATTAGAAGCCAATCTTCAGCGCATTGAAAATGCTCTAACCGATGTCCAAATGCTTGCTCAAGGTGGCACGGCTGTTGGCACAGGACTGAATGCACCCAAAGGTTTTGACGTTGCTTTTGCGCAAACAGTAAGCACTCTCACAGAAATAACGTTCCAAACTGCCAGCAATAAATTTGAAGCACTTGCCCATCATGGCGCCCTTGCGCATTTCCACGGAAGCTTGAATGCTCTCGCTGCTGATTTGTTTAAAATTGCTAATGACATTCGGTTTTTAGGCTCTGGTCCACGTTCTGGTTTAGGAGAACTCAGTCTTCCTGAAAATGAACCCGGCTCTTCCATTATGCCCGGCAAAGTCAACCCCACACAATGTGAAGCCATGACCATGGTTTCTTGCCAAGTCTTTGGGAATCATACCAGCGTAACCTTTGCCGCAAGCCAAGGACATTTTGAACTCAACGTTTATAAACCTGTTATTGGCTATAACGTTTTACAATCAATTACCCTTCTTGGTGATTGCATGCGTTCTTTTGATATGCATTGCATTCAAGGATTACGGGCCAATCGTGTTCATATTCACTCGCTCATGGAGCGCTCACTCATGTTAGTCACAGCTCTTGCACCAGAAATTGGCTATGAAAAAGCTGCTGAAATTGCCAAAGCAGCGCATAAAAATGATACAACTTTGCGCACCGAAGCATTAAAAGCAGGCGTTTTTGTAGAGGATTATGATCGATTAGTTGATCCTAAAAAGATGATTGCTCCCCAATAAACAACCCACTAAAAAAGATGCAAACGTCTTAAAACAAATCTTTCTGTCAAAAAATCGGGGTGTAAACACCCCGATGATGACCGATAACAATTACCCACAGCGTTCATTTTAGGCTCTGGTCCGCATTTATGCTATGGATGGTTTTGTTGCTTATGTTGTACTTAAAAGGCACAACGGTTTTGGAAAGAAATGAATAGTCATGGCTCAACACCCAATGGCTATACTGGCAGAAAGTGATTTAAATGGCTATGACCGTAAGGTGTTTTTCATTCTAGCTTCACATCTTGATTTTAAAAATCAATTAGCTATCAACCAAACAGAATTAGCTCAAAAAAAATCAGTATTAATAGACATAATTTCAATCGAAGTAAAAAAGATTAATGAATTCATAGTAGTTACGCTTACAATGTTATCATTATTGATAACATTGGGTAGATAACTCTTATCTCAATGAGATAATGTATTGATTTATAATAATAATCTAGCGTTATCCATATTGAATGAGAATCCTAAATACCGTAAGATTTTCTCATTTTAAATCTGTCCCATGTTGCATCAATCAAAATCACTGACTAGCACATCACAAACGCAATGAATGTATGGATAGAAATTGTATCCGATAAGGACTACAAACGCCTCTAATGAACCACCTCAAGCGCCAAGGACTGTCACAACGGACAAAGGGGCCTGTCACAACATTGTGGAGAGGACTGTCACAACACCCACGAACTGGCAAATATAGTAATGGCACCGGCTTGCTCCTCTATGAAGCGTAAAAGAGGTGCTCAATAGATTTATCGTTATACCATTCACAATCGCCGTCGTGAAATGGGTTTAGGAACATTGAGAAATGTCTCCTCTATGAAGCGTAAAAGAGGTGCTCAATAGATTTATTGTTATATCATTCACGAGCCACCGTCGTGAAATGGGTTTAGGAACATTGAGAAATGTCTCTTTTATGAAGCGTAAAAGAGATGCTCAATAGATTTATCGTTATATCATTCATAATCGCCGTCGTGAAATGGGTTTAGGAACATTGAGAAATGTCTCTTTTATGAAGCGTAAAAGAGGTGCTCAATAGATTTATCGTTATACCATTCATAATCGCCGTCGTGAAATGGGTTTAGGAACATTGAGAAATGTCTCTTTTATGAAGCGTGAAGATGGGGCGTGCTCAATAGAGGAACAGCTGTTGGAACAAAATTTGATGCACTGAAAGGTTTTGATCTTTGCTGAAACAATTCACTCTCTGACGGGATATCCTTGACAGCTCGCAAGAAATTGGAGGCATTTGCCCATTATGACACCCTCACCCATTTCCACAAAAATCTGAATGCACGCGCTAATCTCTTTAAAATAGCCAACGACATTCAGTTTTTAGGCTCTCATCCACGTTCCGGCTTTAAGCGAACGGAACGGAGAGTTTTCCGTTTTACATGGCGCATAAGAAACCTCATGAGACTTGAGATTCTCGCACTTTACTCCTTCTTATTCTTCGTATTCCATTCAATCAATCAAAACTATTTGCTTGGCAATCAAAACTATTCGCTTGGATTGCCATAAGCAAAAGTGGCACATATAGATAAAAAAGAAATAAAGTCGCTCATCTCCTCAAGTGCTCAAAAGGCTATCGCAATACAAAGCTACGCAATATCAGAAACGAGCAAAGAATATAATGGTGCCAATATGCATTTTTTACGTTCAATTAAATATTAAGCACATTAATTTCAATCACAATGGATAATACATTTAACACTTAACAACAAAGAGTATTTTTAATATATATTAAATAATGTTTTTTAATAAATAAAAAGCTTGTTTACTATATTATAATTTTTTCTAAAACATAGAGAATACTGAAGTGTGTATATAAAAAATACTGAAAAATCAATACAAACGCGAGATAATAGCATGAAAACAAGTTTTAAGAATGCTTAAACATGGATAATTATAGATTTTTTGAGTATTTTAGTTTTCATAATGATATTAAATATAGATTTCTTTAACCGATTCGTGTATAATGCGCCTTGTATTCTAAATGAATTGGGGATATTTTATGAAAACAAAATGTTTAATTGCACTATCTATTTTCACTTTCATTACCGCTTCAACAGCGCAAGCAGCAGATACGGTAATCTTTAAGCAATCAGAACCGAAGGTTTCATTGCAAAATGATTCATCGTCACGTATTTCACCGGTTACTATTTCTGCACCTTTTTCTTGGTCTGGTTTTTATTTAGGAGGACAAATCGGATATTTTTCCAATAAAAATACTCTAAATTATGTAGAAGAAGCCAGAGACGGAAAATGGGCTTGGATTGATAGAGATTTATCACCGAAACTATCAGGATTGAGAACAGGGTTGTATGCAGGTTCTAACATTGATCTAGGAGATTTTGTTTTCGGTTTTGATACCGACTTAGTCTGGTCTGGGAGGAAAAGCACCCAAACAGACAGTGGAAAGAAAATTTTAGATAAATTAGACTCCATTAACGTTGCCTTTAAAGAAGCTGGGATTCCTATCATAAAACCTGCAGCTCAGGATGAAACGATACCCAACTATGGTGACATTGTTGTTAGCAGTGTAACATTGAAAGAAATAGGGGCTGGTGCTACGCGCGCGCGTATTGGTTTTGCTTCCCATCGTCTTATGCCTTATATTGCAGGAGGTATAGCCTATAAACAGATGCAATATATCATGTCACTTTTATCAAAATCGCAAGAAGATTCGACAATTTTTGCTTCTGGCAATATGTTAGATGAGACAAAAACAATGATTGGTTACACTGTTGGTGGTGGTTTTGATCTTGCAATGACAAATAATATCATTATGCGTACAGAATATCGTTATTCAGATTTTTTTAAAAAGAACTTTGCAAACGATAACCTTAAAATCTCTTCTCAAGCGCATGATGTTCGCTTTGGTATCGCTTACAAATTCTAAGTTTTGTAGAAAAATTGAATGATTAAAAAACCCTGTTAAAAACGGGGTTTTTTTATGCCCCTTTCCCCTAAAAAGACATAGATTCTAAAAAACAGTACTAAACTGTAAACAAATAGTCACGAAACAATAAAGCCTCTCCCTCTCTTAAAGCAAGCTTCTATCCTCGCAGCCTTTCATGTAATGCATTTGGAATATAAAAGCTTTACTATCATACCACTGAGCGCCATCGTAAAATAAATGAGAGCCGTTATGTAAGAGATATTTCTTTAAAATAAATATGGATATTGCGCATCAATAGCAGTTTTATAGGATATATGTTGACTTTCCTCCCCGCTCTTAAAGAATAAAGCTTCTAAAAACCTATGTTTAAAAATCCATTTTTAAACACCATGTCCATTTATAAAAACACAAAAACTCTTGAGGAATCTTGGGAGATTTGGGCGGGCTTCTCTGGGCTCCTCCTCATGGAATGCTCTTAAACCTAAAGCAAGACAAACACACTGAAGAATATCCAACCCACCCTGAAAAAATACTGTAACGTTTCAAGGAAGTATGCCCTATATGACCACACTACAAATGCCTATATTACCACACTTCAAACGACAGTGTTTTACAGCTATTGTATGCCAGAGTGGAGAGAGGATATTGCGGTTTTCTGTTTATGTAATTTCTGTAACGGGGAGACAGCTTCATTTGGGGAGCACATGAAGTTGTCAAGGTAAAACCCAATTTCCAACCTTACCCTTTTCCTCTGCTTTACGACTTCCAAAAGCCTCTAAAGCACAATCTTTTAAACCTCTAAAACTCTGCCTTTTAAAGAGAGGAGATTACGCATTGCCTCATGTTTTTGTTTCTCACATATCTTTTTGGCGATCCCCCCTCATGTCATACGACAACGCTTCAAACCAAACACATTCAAATTCAAGACACTTTGGTTGCCAATGCACATGCATGTTTTAAAGAAACATCTCTCAAAACCCTCAAGCCCATTTTGCGACAGCACCTACAAGAATATAAAATCTCTAAAGCCTCTAAAGCACAATCTTTTAAACCTCTAAAACTCTGCCTTTTAAAGAGTGGAGATTACGCATTGCCTCATGTTTTTGTTTCTCACATATCTTTTTGGCGATCACGCCCCTCATGTCATACGACAACGCTTCAAACCAAACACATTCAAATTCAAGACACTTGGATTGCCAATGCACATGCATGTTTTAAAGAAACATCTCTCAAAACCCTCAAGCCCATTTTGCGACAGCACCTACAAGAATACAAAATCTATAGAGCACCATCTCTACACTTCATAAAAGTGCAAGCAGGCACCATCCATCATACACTTTACCTCCAATGATGCCCTTGAAACAGCATAAGAGGCATTTTTATTCATTTTTTGTAAAATTTCACTCCACGCGAGCTCATCTAGCTTGTAACGTACGAGCGACATGATTTTGGTTGATTTACTAGAAGCAGACTTGAAATGAGAGAATCCTACGGTATTCGAGGTTTTTCATTCAACATGCAAAACATTGAACACGGTCTATGAATCTCACGTTTTATAACCCCCCATGTTTTATAAAACAACGTGATGCGCCATAACAGGATAAAGGGAAATATTTATGAAGTGGTGCGGGTGGTCGGACTCGAACCGACACTCCTCTCGGAACCAGATTTTGAGTCTGGCGCGTCTACCAGTTCCACCACACCCGCACACAGCTATAAAAGACAGACTTGTCGATTATTCCTTTGCACTATATGAAGAAGAACAGATTCGTCAACAGAAGACTTCTCATTTTTTAAGAATTCATATCATTTTCTTATCTATTTTATGGAATATTTTCTTTATTGGATTTCTCTACCGGATTTATAGCAATCTCATTTGTAAAGTCTTTACCTCTTAAACTTATAAAAGCCTCATGATATTAAACAAATTAAAGGTTTGGACGATTTCTTTAGCAAATCGGCGTACAGCACCGCACTGGCTTGGTTTCATTGCCTTTATTGAAAGTTCTGTTTTTCCAATTCCCATAGATGTTTTATATATTCCGATGCTGCTTATTCATCAAAAGCAGGTTTATCGCTATGCTTTGATTGCGACGATCTGTTCTGTATTAGGAGGCATTGCAGGTTGGTTTATCGGACATTTTGCCTATGATACCCTTGCCAAACCTATTTTAGAAATTTATGGTAAGGTTGAAAGTTTTGAATCTCTGAAAAATAGTGCAACCCTGCAATTTCTAATCATTTTACTGATAACATCAGGTTTTTTTCATCTTCCCCCCATCAAGATTGTCACAATTTTGGCCGGTGTAATGAGTGTACGTCTTGAACTTTTCATGCTTATTTGTATTTTTTCTAGAGGCGCTCGTTTTTATTTTCTCGCGTGGCTGATTAAACATTTTGGACAAAAAGCAATGAATTTTCTAGTACAGCATTTCAAATGGATTGTTCTCATTGGTTGTGTTAGCCTCCTTTTAATTTATGGGATTTTCATAGCTTTTTTAAACAGGAAGCTTTTATAAGGAACAGACTTAATGGCATGCGTTTTGTCTTCTCACCCACTTTTACACAAGCACCTTCATCTTGAACCCAGCAGAAAAGAACAAAGTTTGTGGGCTTTTTTTCTCGCTTTTTGCTTGTCTGCCACAATAGGTATTGCCCTTGGTTTTGAACATTTCGGAGGGTATCTTCCTTGCGATTTGTGTCTCATAGAGCGTTTTCCCTATTATGGTGCCATACCCTTTTTGCTCTTAGCAGGTTTTGGGGCATATTTTTTTCGCATAACTGCTTGGGTACAACTTTTATTTTTGTGTGTTTTTGTCTTAATGTGCATCAGCCTTGTTTTAGCCATTTATCATGCGGGTGTTGAATATGGCTTTTGGGCTGCTCCCCTCAGTTGTGGTTTAAGCGCAGTCAGAAAAACTTCAGACATTAACCAGTTGCTTAACCAATTAAACAACATTCATCCCCCTTCTTGTTCTGAAGCATCCGCACGCTTTCTTTTTCTTTCATTTGCCGGTTGGAATGTCGTCTCAAGCCTATTTTTCAGCCTTATAAGCCTCTATATTACTTCAAAAGGCATTCTTTCAAGCAATAAAAAACTCTAACCATAAAATAGAAACGAAACCGCGTTCACTCGTTCTCTCCAATCGCTTCCCCCCTAACCAACAACTCTCCAGTCACCAATCCCCACCCAAAACCACCCACCGCCAAACCAACCCACCAACACCAATGAGTCACCAACATCCCTCCTCTAGCGTTGTACTCAAAAGACAAAAATAAGCAGATACATCCATTTTATGGTTTCACCTCTCTGTACTTATAAGCAACATTTTGATAAAAACTCGTGATAGAAAAGCCGTAAAATAATAAGTGAGGGGACCAATAAATATAAATGGTCTGCTATGGCTGAAGATAAGAACACAGAGCCTTCTACCCTATCACCTATTTCCTTAGATATAACCAAACTTGAAGAACCATGTGTTATGATGGAACATGATCATAATGCATGGCGCGAGCATATAAAAGAAAGGGATTTAAATGCGCCTTACCAAAAACCACCTCATATAAAACCACGAATCAAATCGGCACCACGCATCAGGCAAGTTTTTTGGTGCGATTTTCCTCATGATTCGATACTCCCTGAATTTTGGAAAAAGCGGCCTGTTTTAGTGCTTTCTAAGAATGCAAAATTATATGGAAATGTGACAGTTTTACCTTTTTCAACGAAATCACAACCCAATAATCCCGCTGCGTATCCAATACAATCTCCTATAGAGAATAAAAAAGCGTGGATTATCTGCAATTATGTCACAACAGTTTCTGTAAGTCGTTTAAGTTGCTCACGTACCGTTCCAAGGTTATCCTGCGAAGATTTTCATAAAGTTGTAGCTCTGATGCTCAAATATTTACCGCATTTACAGTATTGACTTTTGAGAAAAATAAGTGTATCTATATCAGCATACACGGCATCAGTAATGGTGACCGCTTCCCCGCAAGGGGAGATAGGAACGAAGGAGTGGGCAACCGCTCCTTTCGTCATTTTTGGTATTTTTTTTGAAAACTTTTTAGCCATTTTTTGCAACCTTCCCTAGAACATATCCAACATTCATTCTCCACCGTTGTTGTTTTGCTCCACCGTTGTTGTTTTGAAATATCTGCGATTTGGGATAAGCAGAAGACAATATCCACACTTTGGATCCGGTAAAGTTTCCCATGGAGATTACCGAGATATTGTACATACTCATCATTTCATTGCACAAAAAATCGTGCTGCCGTTTCTTAAACTTTATATGATTTTCCGCAATGGGAATATCTTTCCAAGATTAAAAAAAAGCTTCGCTTTATATGACCACACCTCAAACGATCGTATTTGACGAGATAACAAAGAAAACTCTCTAATAAACCAGAAATCAACACCCGACCGATTTCTATCTCTTCACTAATAACAACTGTTTATTGCCCTAACCACATTATTTCACCGGTCACACGACCTAACATAGCTTTTGCAGATAGACTTTTCCCCTCTCCTAGAAACGATCTATGCTATTTTGGGATTTACTGCTGAATTGCTTATGCTTGCACTTTGAATGCCTTTTTTCTCACCATATAAAAGGTAGATAAAAAATAATTTCGTTTATCAGCTTTATTTTAAAGACATACCTATTTTTTACAGGATACGTTTTCCTTTCTATCAGCCCTATCGCATTTAATACACTTGTCGTTTCTAAACATGAACCACCAAGCATCACAATGGAACAATAGACTCTCATCACTTTCATGGGCACTTGCATTGACAAGAGATAAACAAGAGTATTGATCATCACACACGGAGCAAAAATCTATAGCGACTATGCCATAGACTTTCGCCACGCACGGGTCATTCTTAAAGCATATTTATGATGAGATAATCATTTATGACATCCTTTTTGTTACGCCAAAGAACGGGTTTTGCTAACTAGTTTTACTATTGTGCAAATTTTTCAAGAGAAATCCTCACTCGCTCATAGATGATAAGATTTCTTTATGGAGAAAGCGTATGGCGCTCAGCTTTGACCTTTTCCATAACAAGGATAAGTTCAAACTTTAACCAACACGACAATACACCTATTCTAAACGATTTACACACCACCTCATCAGCAACAGGCTGCTTCAATATTGGTGCATTTATCGGTGCATTGACTTGAGGATTTTTTGCACTTCCACGCACCGTAAAAAAAGAAAATATTTTTATCATTTTCAACTCCATTTTAATTGATTTGGATTTTAAAAATGACCAAAAAAATCAAACAAAAATAGAGAGGTAAGTTACGAAAACTACAGGGTAAATTTTACTGCCCCAAAATGTCTATTTTCCCCCGCCTGAACAGTCAGAGGAACACTATAAAAATTATTTTCATTGAAAAACAATTACTTATAATCTAGGGAAGAAAAGTAAAAATCTCCCCCAGAAAAAGAGATTACCTTCAAAATTATCAAAAAAAGCAGCACAATTTTAGTGATCTTTTTATTTTTTTTCTTTTGATAAAAGAGAGCTGGCAGGTGTCTTAGGCGCCCCTCCGGTAGGTTCCCAATTCGCAACAGCCGCTAATTCCTCAATAACATCCGTTTTTAACTTACCACTTTTCTTATTGTGTAAATCATATTGATCAGCATTCTGTTGCAACCATTTTGCAAGCGTTCCTTTAACAGTTTTACCACCCTCAGCCTCACTCACCGCTTCCCATGCCGCAACAATAGCAGCAAGCTTTGGAGCATAACGTGGATGCGTTGGATCTTGAAACGCATATTTTTGATCCTTAGTCTCAGCAAAATTATCCTCAGGGAAAAAAAACGCAGGACGCAGACCACGCGACGAAAGCCATTCTTTTAAATCTTCAACGAGAACATATGAGGAATATGTCTCTATATAATTAGAAAAACTCGACCATTCTATCTTTAATTGATCGTCTTTTCCTGCCTGAACTATGGCATTATAAGCTCCTCGGAAACAAGCAGTTTTCTCTGATGATACGGAAAGGTTATCTTCGTAAATATCACTCTTTTCTGGTTCCGTTTCATCGTGAAACAAACACTTTCCTGGATTTAATCCAACTATTAAAAGCGCTGCCTGCGGTATTGTTAGTTTGTGCAAACCCAAAAACCATTCTAAACTATCATCAATGTCCATAGAGTTCCTCTTTTTTCTGCACAACTTAATTCTTTTTTAAAAACATCAAAAACGTTTGTTAACGCGTAGAGATTATGCACTTCTCACATTTCAACTCATCCCATACTTTAAATAAAAACACAGCACCCACACCCCTCCTTGTGATACACAAGAAAATGATTTGAATTGTTTCAATATAAGAAGTTTTGAAGTGAGAGGAATCCTACTGAATTTTGGGCTTTCATGCAAGATATCAGGCAAGTTACAAGGCAATAAATGCCCCTTCATAAAGCATAAATTTTTATGCGTGATCAAACAATTTAATATGATAACATCTCTGTCATTTATGCACCCCCACCCTTAAACCTGCCCCTGCAATCACAGCACAAAAGATAATTCGTTACACGCTAACAAATCCACCTAAATGCAAAAGCTGTAACAACGCTAAAATGCGCGTAAATATCATAAGAATACTGTCTTACACCTCCACAAGCAGAATGAGTGGCGTAAAACTGTACAATAAAATGCCATGCCTATAATGAACCGTGCTAAAGACTGTCGCAACACTGGGAGCTAAGGTGTACGATGATGCCGGCTTGCTCTTTTATGAAGCGTAAAGATTAAGAAGACTCAATGGAGTTTATATTATTTCATGGAAATTTTGCGGCTCTACCCTTCTATACTCTTCACGGGGGCCCATCCTCGCGAAATGGGCTTTTATCCCTTGAAAAAGATCTCCTTTAAAAGAATCATTTCAAATTCTAAGAGCTGTTACAGTATTTTAAACGCATCAAATGAATGATGATGCTAGCTTATTCCTTTCCTATATTCTCGAGCATCAATACATTAGAATGCTCCATTCAAACGCCCCTTTAGCAAAATAAAGCACATTGTCTCTTAATTTTTTTCACGCAATTATTTCTTTCATGCACCCCTGTCGTCTCCATTTGATAAATCTCCTTGTACTTTCTCAGCATCCCATCACCTTTTTTCTCAGTGCAACCTTTTTGTAATTTGTCAGTTTTTAACTTTTAGATTGACTTTCGGTTTATTTTTCTTATGTTTTAGAATTATTCTAAAGTGCAGAGGAACAGAAAATGTTGAGATCGTTTTTTTCATTTGTACAACGTAAAGCTCTGTCCTTTCGTTCAGCACAAAACGTGATACTTAAAGCGCTCAAATTAAAAGAGCAACATGCGGCGCTCTATTTAAAATATGCAAAAGCTCTAGAACCTTATTCCTCTAAGGAAGCCGCGGTTTTTACCGCTATGGGGCTTCAAGAGCTTAAAAATTATAAGCAACTTTTGTGCCTTTCTTGCCATAATCGTGCAAACACTATCGGTTCATTATGTGACAGAACTTCTCTTGTGAAAGGAAAGAGCCGCCATCCCTCCCCAAAAACAACAGCGGCAAATCACACCATAAAAAAACCTTCGAAAACACAAAGACAAACACTTTTGACTTGGATTCAACCAGGTCTTGCAGGGTTAATGGATGGCTCTGTCTCCACCCTTGCCCCCATTTTTGCCGCAGCTTTTGCCACGGGAGACACGCATCAAACTTTTTTGATAGGGCTCTCAGCTTCAATTGGTGCGGGACTTTCAATGGGTTTCACAGAAGCAGCCCATGATGACGGCAAATTATCAGGGCGTGGTTCGCCATTAAAAAGAGGTCTTGCCAGCGGCATTATGACAACATTAGGAGGACTAGGTCATACTCTTCCCTATTTGATCAACTCTTTTTATGTAGCGACAATTATTGCTTTTATCATTGTTTTTTTCGAACTAGGCGCCATCGTCTGGATTCAGAACAAATACATGTCCACTCCCTTTTGGCGCGCCTCTTTACAGGTCATCATTGGTGGTGCTCTGGTTTTTGCCACGGGTATTCTTATCGGTAGTATCTAAAAAATCTTATCTGTAACCATAATTTAGATCTCAAATAAGCGCATGCCCCTAGGCATAAGCCATCCTTGATGATGCCATTATTGAAAAATGCCTTTGATGATGTTAGGTGGTGTTGTGGAATATTTTAGGTCAGCCAAAGATGATAAGCAAGCTCTGGGGACAA
The DNA here is from genome assembly GCF_042193385.1 of Bartonella sp. TT119HLJHH. NCBI lineage: Bacteria > Pseudomonadati > Pseudomonadota > Alphaproteobacteria > Hyphomicrobiales > Bartonellaceae > Bartonella > Bartonella sp. TT119HLJHH. The sequence continues at coordinate 134,391 of NZ_JBHILS010000005.1, forward strand.
CCTATATCCACACACCTTTATCGACTTGGTTTTATAGATATCTTTTGTTAAAGTATCATTTTCTTCTAGACCTCATATTTTGGAAATGCCTTGATCATGTCGCACACTGAAACCAACGCCTCTCTAAACAACCATCCTGTCTCTTCTCAATCTTCACATGCCCAGACTTTATCCGTTCAGCGTCTTCCACACGGACAAGGTTTAGAACTTCCTTGCTACGCAACAGCAGGTTCTGCGGGTCTTGATCTACGGGCAGCAATTGGAGAAGAAGAAACGCTTGTTCTTGCCCCTGGGCAGCGGGCACTTATTCCAACAGGTCTCATTTTTCATTTATCTCTTGGGTTTGAAGCACAAATACGTCCACGCTCTGGCTTAGCCTTAAAACACGGCATCACATGCCTCAACACTCCAGGAACGATTGATAGTGACTACCGTGGTGAAGTCAAAGTCCTTCTTATCAATTTAGGACAAGAAGACTTTTCAATCCAACGGGGCATGCGCATTGCCCAAACAGTCATCGCCCCCGTATCTCAAGTTAATGTTTGCGCCATTGAACCAGAGCAAAATACCCCAAGCCATAACGAGAGCCGTGGAACAGGAGGTTTTGGTTCAACGGGACACACTTAAGAAGCTCTGAAAAATCGCTCCTCTCAAAATAACACACATACTTATTCCAACCACTCTTTCACTTAAAACCCCTTGTGCTTTTAAAGTGCAGAGGGAATGCGCATTTGCTTTCAAAGTTTTTTCACTAAACGCCCCTCTAAACAAGCATCTCTCAATTACGTCTCTCACGCTATACAAAACTTCATTAACACCCGATACCCCTTCCCCATAACAAAAACATTGGCATTAACCATTGAGCGTTCACACACTGCTTGTAATGTCGACAATCTATACATCATATTGATTTATAATAATAATGAATTGTCTTTCAACTTAAATGAGAAATCTCAATACTGTAAGATTGTTTCATGGCAAGCTTATTTATATTAAATCAATCAAAAGCATGTTTCTCACATTCCAAACGTGGTTAGCATACAGATAAAAACTGAAAAAATGCCTACAATGAATACGTATATTAACACTGTCTTGGGAAAAAAATATAAATACGATAATGGTGCTCGCTTACTCTTTTATTAAGCATAAAGAGAGTGAGGTTCGATAGATTTTTTGATTATTTTACGGGGGCTTTACCGTTATACCATTTATGGATAACATGTAAGTTTTATGTAAAAATAACTTGCTGTATTTATACAGCTTTTTTACAGTGAGGGACGCGTAAATAAAAGTTAGGGAATAGGATTTTACAACACGTCTCTCTAATTATTACGAATCAAGAGTTCTTTTCGGGGTGGTTTTTTAGCAAAACCAGAGGTCCAAAGGATCGCTATTCTAAGATATCTAACTTTTTGTTAACCATCTTTTAAGATGTGAGAAGCTATTCTCTATGGCGTCCACGCAACGGGAAAAATCTATTACAAACATAAAGACAATAAAG
>NZ_JBHILS010000050.1:0-3346 GCF_042193385.1 Bartonella sp. TT119HLJHH
ATGGAGGAGGTTGGTTAACACATCCAGCTGTATTTAAGAGAGCTATGCAACTCAATAGTTTTAAGATTTTCTTCATTATTCCCCTCTTTCAATGGATTTATTTACAATAAACAGCTCGGAAGCTTGTTGATATTTCCTGTCACCGCTGTTTAAAACAACGGTGAACAATATTGAGATGATGGATTGAGAAAACAATCGCGCCATTCCAAGCAAAAGCAAGGATAAGGGATTGTTGATCATCACCAATAGAAACACTTAAGGTTGGCATTTGCGACTATTTTTATATTTTTTACAAAAAGGGCTGTTTAAGCGCTTCTTGACACTGCGCTGTGGTATGACAGCACCTGGACGACAAGCCGGAAGATTCTTTCCTTGAAAATTCTCACACCACGTTCCTGCCTCTGTATCTTTATAGCGGAATCCTGATTGAACCATACAAGAATCAATAAACGCCTTTTTATTTAAACTTAACTTTCTATTTTCTGGATCCTTATCATAAGGGGTTGGCATTCCACATTCTAATAAGGCTTTTCCTACCTCAGTAAAATCAGTAACACCATTTTTCTCCCACGCGCTCAAATATCCTCCAGGAGTTTTATTAAACTGACATCCAGCTATACTTAACAAAGTTACAGCGCTTAATAATTTTAAAGTTTGTTTCATTTTTTCCTCCATGATTTAATTCAAGGTTTTTGTTTTAAATGAGATGAGCCATACCTTTTTTGGCATTTTTGACCCGCATCTCCAAGACAGGTATGGGAGCTTATGGGATTCATGATCACTCTCCACCATTCTGTCAAAACGTTACTGCCAGCAGGTATTGTCTCATAAGTATAGCCATTGCCGCCAATAATTCTGCTGACGAAGTCGTATCTATTCCCATCAAAGCCAACAGTGGTTTGTTTGCCGTCACTCACATAACCTAACAGACCGGATGCAACTAAAACATTAAAGGCTGGTCCATAGAAATTGATATTCGTGTTGTCGGCTATACCGTGCACACCTTCTTGTTTGAAAGAATTCAGCATATTCCCCAATGTCATTGTCCCGCGACTATGTCCATAAAGTTCTAATCCTGTAAGACCATAGCTATACATCAAATCTTTTGCTTCTTGTGTGGAATTGGTCAAACCCCAAAAGTTATTTTCCATAAACTTCTGATAGCCCGCGACTAGAAGTTCTGAGATAGCAGAATCGGCTTGAGGGAACACAACAAAATAAAGCGGTACATTTTTATCCTCCGCATGTTGAACCGCATAAACAGCCGCCTCATAGGGTGTTGTAAGAATACCATTGAGGAAAAAATGAACCTTGCCATCAGAACCTTTTTGTAAATTCTGTTGTTCTTCATCCGTTAAATAATGTGCGTGAGGAAACAATCGCGCCATTCCAAGTGAAGGCAAGGATGGCGGATTGTTGATCATCACAAGCAAGACTTAAGGATAGCATTTGCGACTATTTTTATATTTTTTACAAAAAGGACTGTTCAAGCGCTTCTTGACACTGCGCTGTGGTATGACAGCACCTGGACGACATATGGGAAGGTTTTCCGCTTTATGATTTACACACCATCCCCCCCCCCTTTCTTCATAGCGGAATCCTGATTGAACCATGCAAGCATGAATTGTTGCTATTGCATTATTACTGAGCTTTCTACTTTCTGGATCCTTATCATAAGGGGTTGGCATACCGCATTCTAACAAGGCTTTTCCTATCTCAGTAAAATCTGCTCCTGGCTTTTCCCATGCCCCTATAGAAGATGTGGGAGTTTTATTAAACTGGCACCCAGCTATACTGAATAGAGTTACAGCACTTAATAATTTTAAGGTTTGTTTCATTTTTTACTCCATAATCTAATTCAAGGTTTTTGTTCTAGATGAGATGTGCCATAATTATATCTACATTTATAACTCGCATCTCCAAGACAGGTATGGGAGCTTATGGGATTCATGATCACTCTCCACCATTCTGTCAAAACGTTACTGCCAGCAGGTATTGTCTCGTAGGTATAGCCATTGCCGCCAATAATTCTGCTTACAAAGTCATATCTATTCCCATCAAAGCCAATAGTGGTTTGTTTGCCATCACTCACATAACCCAACAGACCGGATGCAACTAAAGCATTAAAGGCTGGTCCATAGAAATTGATATTCGTATTGTCGGCTATTCCGTGCACACCTTCTTGTTTGAAAGAATACAGCATATTCCCCAATGTCATGGTACCGCGGCTATGTCCATAAAGTTCTAACCCTGTAATACCATGGCTATACACCAAATCTTTCGCTTCTTGTGTGGAATTGGTCAATCCCCAAAAGTTATTTTCCATAAACTTCTGATAGCCCGCGACCAAAAGTTCTGAGATAGCAGAATCGGCTTCTGGGAACACAACAAAATAAAGCGGATTATTTTTATCCTTCGCATGTTGCTCTGCATAAACAGCGGCTTCCTCTGGTGGAGTAAAGATGCCATTAAAGGACACATGCACCTTGCCATCAGCACCCTCTTGTAAATGCTGCTTTTCTTCATCCGTTAAATAATGAAACTTAGGTATTTTTTGCCCACGAGCGTCTTCTATAGGCTCCCCATTTGCATCTGTTTTATAGATTATATTGCCCTGTTCATCACGGTCGACCACGGCGATGGGGTGCTCTTTGATAAACATGGTTTTATAGGAGTCATCGCTGTATTTAAATCCTTCTTCCAACAATTGCGTTGCCATTTCACGATTTTCATGGACGATTTGTTCCAGCTTGCCTACATCGAGCTGTTGTACACCCTTATGGGCGCTAGCAGTATCCCGATTAAGGGAGGCTATGGCTTGCTCAACATCTTGCCCTGTTAATGCCTTCTGCCCTGCTTCATCAGTAATGACGATAGTGCCATTGCTGATAGCAGATTTGGTATATCCTTCCTCTGAATCTTTAGCTTTTGAATGATCTAAGACATTTTTAGCAATGTTTTTCCCGACACCATATTTGCCCTGATACATCGGACCACCCGCTGAAATGCTTAAACCTTGACTGCTAGCTTGCGCATGCGCACTGTTGCTGATATCACTGGTGCTAATGCTTCCTGTGGTCAGGCTGTTTTTTTCTGCCGGCGCGGTACCAGCGATAATATCGGCTCCAACACCATGGATGCTGCCTTTGTGGGCTTGCATGTTGACAGCGCGTCCTGCTTCTATTGTTGTGCTCATCGCGGTGAAAGCTTGAGAAGAAGCTTCTGCTTTCTTAAAGCCCACTGTCATACTGCCAGATGCGCCAGCCTCAGTCAAACCGCTTAACGTATCCTGTGGATTGCACCACGACTTTGGCTTCAAAATACGCATCCCCCGTAATGAAACCTC
>NZ_JBHILS010000051.1:0-3276 GCF_042193385.1 Bartonella sp. TT119HLJHH
TCTTTCTTTAAAGTCCTTTTTGACTGACAGTGTCAGGCTTATGAGAGAGTGTAGATAATTGTTATGGTCTCTTCATTGATTTGGAGAGCAAGATGGCAACAGAAGTGAATAGTCTCTGCTGCACTGTAGTGAAGTCATTCTTTATCTCTAGAGGGATGCCCCGAAATCATGACTAATCCCCTCTTCTACTTCAAAAATTTTGTAAAGAGATCAACGGCTCTTGGCAAGCCTCTCTGATAACCTATCGCTATGAAAAATCAAGCAGATATATCACAGGAATTATCCTAGAAACTCCAAACCAAAGAAAGAAAGAAAAAATAGAGGCTGGGCTGGTAGTCCAGCCAACGGGAACAGTTTTGCGAACAACCCCGTCCGATGCAACTCAACTCAACATCGCAGCCACTTCTTATCACTTGGAAACAGTGAGAAGATGGCTAATATAGATGGAAGAGTGTTAAAAAATGATGGATATACTTTGTAAAGAAAAATTAAAATCTGTTGATCCCATCTCACCCGCCGCTGCTTATATTGGAGGCAAAAGAAGATTAGCCAAAACCATTGTCAAAATTATCGAGGACATCCCTCATAGCATTTATGCCGAACCTTTTGTTGGAATGGGAGGAATATTCTTTAGGCGAAAGTTGATTCCGCCCACTGAAATTATTAATGATCGTTTAGGAGATGTAGTGAATTTTTTTAGGGTGTTGCAACGCCATTATCACCCTTTTATGGAATTGCTAGAATTTCAGATCAGTAGCCGTGAGGAATTTCAACGCTTGCGCATGCAAGACCCAAACACTCTCACGGATTTAGAGCGCGCTTCAAGGTTTTTATATTTGCAGCGTTTAAGCTTTAGCGGGAAGGTGGCCGACCGTACGTTTGTGGTTGAAACAGACCGCGGTGCACAGTTTAATCCTTTGAAACTTGAAGCCTCATTAAAGCTTATTTACCAACGTTTAGCGAGTGTTACCATTGAACATTTAGACTGGTCTAATTTTATACTTCGCTATGATCGGCCAAATACCTTGTTTTATCTTGACCCACCTTATTGGGGCGTTGAGGATTACTACGGAAAGGATTTGTTTAAGCGGGAGGATTATCAGACGATGTCTGCGCTTCTCGCACAATTAAAGGGAAAGTTTCTTCTCTCTCTCAATGATGTACCAGAAGTTCGAAAAACCTTCAGCCAATTTACCCTAAAAGAAGTAAACACGTTTTATTCGTGTAACGCCTCAAATAATGCGATTCCAGCTAAAGAGTTGATCATCTCAAATTGCGATTTCTAAAACGAGAAATAATACATATTAAAGGGTCTTTAAATGATCTTTGAAGACCTTTTGAAACCCCTTAAAAATCTTTCAAAAAAATAAATTAGTATAAAACCTAAGCTATCAGACTTTCTAGTGGAATATTGAACTGTTGGTGCAAGTTTTTAATCATGCGCAGTGTTAATTTTCTTTTACCACTCAAGATTTCATAAACACGATTTAAATGACCAATCGCAGGAACGAGATCTTTAGCACTTAAGTTCATTTGTTCCATTCTAAATTTAATAGCTTCAATCGGGTGAGGAGGAGAAACAGGATAGTGTTCTGCTTCATACGCTTCAATCAACAACACAAGAACCTCCATTTGATCAAATTCTGGAGTATTCTCTTTAGGTTGATTGTCAAACATTGCAGACACAATTTCTAAAGCTTCTTGATACTCTCTCTCTGTACGAATTGGTTTGATATTCATTTCTTAAATTCCTTTAGTTCTACAGTATTAGCATCAATTGCATCATACTGTTTGTGTGTCCCTATAAATTTTATATAAAGCCAACCTGCTGGATAAAAGATTGAAACAACTAAACGATAATCATTGCCTCTAATATTAAAAACAACACGATTATTCTTTAATATGCTTGCATTTTTATACTTCTCTTTAATGTCATGAGGAGAACGCCACTGCGCATTTTTAGCTTCATCTACCCATGCTTTTAACGGTTGTTCAGCATCAGGATATCGAGCCCAAAAAGTTTGAAGTGTGGAGATTTTAACAATTTTCATAAGTTTATCCTGATTTTTATCAATCTTAGTACCATTTTGGGACCAAGTCAAGATATTTATAAAAAGAAAGTGCTTGTTGAAAACAAACCTTTCTCAAGAGCGGCTCTTTACCTCTCATTTTTCCCATTCATTTCATTAGCCAACCATTTAAAGGAGCATAAAGTATGGCAACAGGTTTTCTACACGGTGTTGAAGTCGTTGAAGTTGACGACGGCACCCGCCCCCTTCGCGCGGTTCAGTCTGCCGTTATCGGGATTGTTGGCACAGCACCAGATGCCGATGAACAAGCATTCCCTCTCAACACACCGGTTTTGGTAGCAGGCTCTCTTTCACAAGCTGCAAAACTCGATAGAACAGGCAAACGACGCGGCACTTTACCCAATGCCCTTGATCTTATTTTTAAACAAGTAGGAGCAATTGTCGTTGTCGTACGCGTGAACGAGGGTGACAACGAAAATGCAACACTCACCAATATTTTGGGTGGTGTAAACGCAAATGGCGCTTATGAAGGTGTTCATGCTTTTATTGGAGCACAATCCATTGTGGGACAAACACCACGCATTCTCATCGCTCCAGGCTTTACACATCAACGCCCTTCCAGTGTGAATATTGAAGAGAATGGAACTGATGCAACTGCCAACCCCGTCGCAGCAGAACTGATTGGCATTGCAGAACGTTTGCGCGCCATTGTGGTGCTTGATGCACCCAACACAACAGATGAAGCCGCTCTTAGCACAGCAAAGGATTTTGATTCAAAACGCGCTATTATCGTTGACCCTTTTGTAAAGGTGAATCGTGATGGAAAAATCATAGAACAGCCAGCAAGTGCAGCAGTTGCAGGTGTCATTGCTAAAACTGATTTTACACACGGTTTTTGGCATTCTCCTTCAAACAAAGTGATCAATGGCATTGTTGGTATTGCACGCCCCATTGATTTTTCCATTGGGGACAGATCCAGCCGTGCCAACCTTCTTAATGAACAAAACATCACAACAATTATCCGCGAAAATGGTTATCGCCTCTGGGGTAATCGCACCCTTTCAAGTGATACAAAATTTGCTTTCTTATCCGTAGTACGCACCGCAGATATGATCAATGATGCCATTTTGCGCGGACATCTATGGGCTGTCGACCGCAATATCAAAAAAACCTACATGAATGATGTCAGTGAAAGCGTCAATGCCTATTTGCGTGATTTGAAAGCACAAGGCGCCATTCTTGGTGG
>NZ_JBHILS010000052.1:0-3161 GCF_042193385.1 Bartonella sp. TT119HLJHH
ACCATTTCGGTTTGTGTCTCAGCAATGGTTGACTTTTCTTCCACCCGCACAAGAATAATTTGTGCCTCAATCCCCTGTGCGCACACAGCATTAATAACATCAAGAGCTGTGCCTCTTGTTCCAAGCTTTTGGATTTTCTCACCCTCATGGCTAAAAATAAGGACAGGCTCGTCGAGGGGAAAAACTTGGTTATCAGCATCAGGGGCTGTAACAACCGCCCCAATGGCGGTCTGATCAAATGTTGCTAAAGGACGGGAATCCTCACCAGCCTCTACAATGCGAATCCCATGATTAAATTCTATTGCCATCTTGCTCTCCAAATCAATGAAGAGAGAATAACAACCATCACCATGCTCCATAAGCCTGACACTGTCAGTCAAAAAAAGCCCTTTCAAAGGGCTTTTAAAGAGCGATAAAAGGACTTAAAAACATATAAACCTGCTTATAGAACAGCTATCCATTTGACTTCTGTCATATCTTGGTTACTTGTGCATCCATTTATTCTTTCCATAATCTTATAAGAACAGCGCCATCAGCACCAGCACCGCTGTCATATCCATCCCTACTAGCACCAGCACCTCCGCCCCCAAAACCACGCCCTGCTTTTCCTGAAGGAAAGCTACCATCTGCCGTTCCTCCACCACCTCCCCTTGATGTATCGCCTCCGGCATCACCTCCGTTACCACTTCTGTTTCCTACAATTCCTTCAATTCCTTTCGTCCCAGCATAACCATTTCCTCCTTTGGCAAGTCCTAGGAGATCATCTGTTGCCCAACCAAAATTTCCACCAATGCCCCCAGTTCCACCAGCACCTGAATAGTAATAAGTATTTCCCTTTGATATACTATAATAAGCACCCCCACCACCATGTCCTCCTGTAGCGGTAATAAAATTCTTTCCAACAACTGTTGTTCCTCCAGAGTTTCCTGTCGCACCATGCTTTGCAACAGAAGTTCCTCCTTTACCAATGATGATATCCTCATGCCCGTTTAAACTGGATTTATAGCCATACCACACGGAACAACCTCCTCCTCCTCCGCCGCCGCCATCGCCATAAGACCAAGAGGAACCACCACTACCTCCGCCGCCCCATGCTTGGATCTCAACTTTGGTTTTATTGCTTACCCAATCTGGCCATTTAATTTTCCCATCTTGCGTATACAGCAATTCAGCATCGGCAATAATGAGTTTATTAATCAAATCTTTTTTGATGTTTTTAATTTCCTGCTTGAGAATATCTATTTCTGATTTCGTATAAACAAGATCACCATCGACTTTTAAAGGTCCTTTAAGAAAGCTTCCGCTTGTGCTTAAACTGGTAACCATTTCACCATTGTGGATGAGGCTAAACGACGAATTGCCCAAAAGCTCTAAGGCACCACTCATAGTCACTTTGCTGGTAAATTTATTATAATTCTGCCATTCATTTGGGCTGGCTAAGCGTCCATAGCTTGTGAGATCTTCATTGATCTTGGCTCTAAAATCATCAAGCCCCACAATATCTTCGGTTTTATGTTGATGTGCGCCTAATAGAGAGACAGCACTGCCAAAAGTGAAGTTATTATTGCTTGATTTATAGAGAACATAATTGTTGGCAGCATCTTTTGCGCCTTCGATATCGCTTAAATCGGCAAAAGTGAAAGTTTTATCCGCTGCCATTTTACCATTGAGAGCGCTTTCTAGATTTGTGATTTCGCTTATGGTATGCGTGTGTTGTAAAGGTGCTTTTTGGTCTACCTTGTCCTCAACACCCGCAATGGCTTGATCAATTTTCGTCAAGTTTTCCCGCAAGATTGGGAATTCAGAACTGATAAAACGACCTTCTTTAGGCAATTCCATGTCGAGTTTTTTGGTTTTTGTCATCTCTCATTTTCCCATTATAATATGCCAGCGCCAAAATCACGCACCATGGACCGCGCTGCTGGTCCACCAGTAAGCGTGAGTTTGAGGCGTGCTTGTTTGGCGCCTTTGTCGCTGCTTACAAATTTTCGTTCTGTCCAAAGTGGTTCGGATAACTGCTCTGTTTCCTCTAATGTGAGAGGGACAAAAGCACCATCATCCAGTTGCATCTCGAGTGAAAAGGTTGCACCACCTGGTAAAAAGGTTTTGATATAGCTGGTCAATCTTGCTTTTTCCCCAAAGGCAAAAGCACGCGTGACATAGGTCGCTTCCTTATGGATCTTTCCCGCAATCAATTGAACAGGAGCAAACAAGACGGGTGAGAGCTTTTCGGTGCCTTTGAGAATAGCGCGAAGCTTTACCTTTTCACTGATATATTCAGTAAGGCTTAGCAATTGAAAGGGAAGAAGTTGATAAATTGTGCCATTGTTTCGTTCAATTTCAAAGATGACAGAACAATCGCTTGAAGGCAATTCAATGGCTGCGCGTACTTGCAAATCAGAGCAGTCCACAAGGTCAAAAGTGCCAAGATCAATGGTTTTTTCTGTTTGTGTGTAGCGTGCCGCCAGCACCCTAAAAGCTAAAGCCTCATCTTGATGAGCGGTCCAGCTCCTAGCATTGACAGAAGAAAAGCGTGGACCGGTCACGTAAGGGTGGCTCGAGACGTATCTCTGGTGTTCTGCATCAAAATCTCCAAGCTTTGCTAAAGAGACGGAATGATCAGCATCATCGGTTTTAATGACAAAAGCCGTTAAACGGTCATCCATCACAAGGAGTGGTACATCATAGCGTGCCTCTGCCCAACCTAGCTTTGCGCCCTTCATAGAATAAAAGCTTTGCGCTTGAATATCGGCGGTCGGATAGCCATTTTCTGTGGTGACCAAATCAATCACCAGATCATGGTTCTGATTGCCGATTTTGCAAAGATGAAAGTCAATTCCAGTGATTTGCCGTGTTTCATCGGGGGTAAAGACTTGCGCTTGTGGGTCCACTTGCGTCCAGATCTTCACTGTTGTGGTGCGTCGCATCACTTTCACATCAATCACGCCTTGACCTGTAAAAAGCCCTGTTGCAATGGTGCCCCCTTTCCCCCGTGCCACAACATTTTTTGTGCCAGCCGTAATATTTTGTGGAATCGTGAAAGCGCCCTCAAGGGTGCCCTTGCTATCGGCAATAAGGAGACTCTTTGGTAAAACATTCACACCATCAAAGGTAAGACTTTCCAAGATTTCGCTACTGCCAAAACCTTCAATTTTAAAGTG
>NZ_JBHILS010000053.1:0-1098 GCF_042193385.1 Bartonella sp. TT119HLJHH
AAGGGTGGGGGTGCTCGTAGATATGCGGGGAACAAAACACCCCCATAAGGTTAAGCAGCTTTTGTTGAGAGTTGTTTTATCTCTCGTTCTATCTCTGCTAAAAAGGTTTCAACAGCTTGATTGATCTGTTCAATTTGTTGATCATCACGGAGAACACGCTTGACTTTCATGCGTAAGTGAAAGAATTCCCCCGTAAAACGTGGGTCATAGCTTACGAAATCACACCATTTTCGTTCTGTACAAGCCATTTGGAATTGCATTTGTGCGTGATATTCTGGTTTGATTTCGTCACCTATACAAAAGCGCATATGTGTTACTGATCTCGGGCATTTGACTTCGATTAAACCGTCTTCTCCAATGAGACCATCGGGGCTAGCCCCCGCCATTTCTATTGTGGGGTGTTGGATAAAGCCGCATTTTGTTATATCGGCATCATAAATGAAGCCATATTCTCTCAAGGCATTCTCTTCATGTTCAATGCCCCATCTCATATCTTCAGTTTCATAATAGGGGCTTGTTTCTCTTGTTAAACGTTCTGTTATGAGTTTGATTTTGTAGTCTTCATATTTGCTCGTAGGCAATCCTTTTGTAGTTTTATTGAGTATGTTGTAAATGTTTGATGCGGTGACTTTACCCAAGCGCGCTTGAAACCATTCTGCTGTTCTTTGTTCCATATCACACCGCCGTTCTTTGTTCTTGTGGTACATATTCTATATCTTGGACGTGAATATATTCGGCATCTTGTATAGGCGCCTCTATTTGCTTTTGTTGTAGGAAAGATTGTTCTTTTTCATGCTGTCTCTTTTGCAAAATATCCAAAATCCTTTGTGCTACTTCATCAGGAAGATCTTCAAGCCTGTCGACTTGTGCATAATCAAGCACTTTTTCTTCTTCTGTTTGAGTGATGTTTATTAATTGTTTGATTTGCGTAAGCACATCATAAGAAACTAACTTCGTTTGTACGTTATGGTTTGTTTCATTGATACGTTTTGCTTCATCTTCTTCATAAATACCGGAAAGCCCGAAAGCATAGCGAGCACACTGTATAGTAGCTTTATGGCGCAACATACGTGCGGGGTATTTTTTCCAAGGTTCACT
>NZ_JBHILS010000053.1:1198-2981 GCF_042193385.1 Bartonella sp. TT119HLJHH
ATAGAAACAACGGGTATGATGCCGCCGCCTTTTTTAGGGAATGCATAGATTTCTTTTGTTAAAGGGTTAAGTCCATAAGTATTGGCAACAAAAAGAAAAACGGCAAATTCTGCATCAGTGATGACATTAGCATTTTTATCTCCAATACAAGTTTTTATGATTGTGGTTCGAAATTCTTCAGCAGAAAATCCATATTTTCCTGCCATTTCTTTTAAAAAAGTAGAATTTGTCATGTTGATTTCCTACATTGCGTACAATTCACCCGTTGCGTGAATCACGCTGGTGTTTAAAAATGTTGTTTGGTTGTTAGAAACGGCTTATGTAGCTTATATCGCTTGCTGAATAGTCACTTTCGTAGATGATTGAATTGCGTCCACGAATTTCAAGATTACCAGAAATATTTACATTATCGAAAATATATACTCTATCTAGAATTTTCATATTTCCGGAAATGTGTGCTTTATCACTTATATAAGCATCTCCATAGACACGGGCATTGCCATAAACATGGCCCAAAACTCGAGCCTCACCATAAATTTGTGCATTGCCGTAAATTTGCGCATCATATTCAACATATGCTTCACCGCAAACTTTTGCATTTTCATAAACACGCGCCCTGCCTGTAATTTGTGCGCGTTCAAATACTTGTGCATTGCCGAAAATCTTAGCGTCACCACAAACCATAGCTTTATGCCAAACCCAACAATCGCCTTCATGCGATAGGTTGTCTTCTTTTTGTATATAGCCACCTAAGTAACCTTTTTTAATATTTCTAAAATCTCTTAATGCACGTATGCGATAAAGTTTTTTACTTTTATCGGTTCTTGCATCATAAAATTCTTTTATTTCATCAGTAAGTTCATATTTCTTTTCCATGATTACTATTTCTCACGTTCTACGATTACGGTGGAGCCACTAATTTTACAATTTCCAGCAATGTGTACACGACAGCAAATATATGCTTGATTGTAAATTTTAGCATTTCCGTAAACGTGTACACTTTTCCCTATAACAGAATTCCCATAAATCCGCGCATAGTCAAAAACCTTGGCATTATCTCTAACAGAAGCACCACCAACTTCGGCATAATCAGAAACTTGTGCATTGCCATAAACTTGTGCATTCCCATAAACCCGCGCATCATCATAAACTTTGGCATCACCGTAAACTTGTGCATTGCCAAAAATCCAACAGTCTCTCTTATGGCTTAAGTTGCTCTCTTTTTCTATAAAACCGCCTAGGTCACCTTTTTTGACATATCCAAAGTCTCTTAATGCTCTAATTCGGTGAAGAGTTCTTCCATCAAACACAATTTTTTCATCAGTAAATTCGTATTTTTTCATCTGGTTTGTTACCTAGTTGAGATTCTTTTATTGCCATCAATCCAGTCGTCCCAACATACACATGCTTCACCGTAAATTTTTGCATGACCGTAAACATGCGCATCACCGGAAACTTCTGCATTGCCGTAAACACGCGCCCTATCGTAAATGTATGGCTCTTCGTAAACTTGTGCATTGCCATAAACTTCTGCATTATCAAAAACGTGCGGTTCACCGCAAATATATGCATCACCGTAAACTTCTGCATCACCGTAAATGCATGGTTCATCGCAAACTTCTGCTTTGCCATAAATACGAGAATTGTTGTAAACTTCTGCATAACCGTAAACTTGTGCATTTTCGTAAACCTTAGCATCACCAAAAACCTTGGCATAACCATAGACTTTTGCATCATCACCTACCCAGCAATTACCATGATGCGATAGGTTGTCTTCTTTCTC
>NZ_JBHILS010000054.1:0-2771 GCF_042193385.1 Bartonella sp. TT119HLJHH
AATGGTGGTCAGTTGCATGATTATACTGAAGAGCAGATGAAGATAGTTCTTGAAGATGCCAATAAGTATACGGATGAGAAAGTTAGTAGTCTTGTCAATGATGCTGTTAACGAGTCGAAATCCTATACGGATATAAAGTTTGAGACATTGAATTATGCTATTCAGGATGTTCGGAAAGAAGCAAGACAAGCTGCTGCTATTGGTCTAGCGGTGTCCAACTTGCGTTACAATGATGCACCAGGAAAGTTAAGTGTTGCACTTGGTAGTGGTATATGGCTCAATCAGTCCGCATTTGCTCTTGGTGCTGGTTATACATCTGAAGATGGAAATATTCGCTCTAGTCTATCTGTGACAAGTTCCGGAGGGCGCTGGGGTGTAGGTGTAGGATTAAGCTTAACTCTAAATTAATAAAATTTACTACGATTATTTTCAAAAACGCTCCTGTCTATACAAGACAGGGGCGAAAAGAGTTACACGATTAAAAGAACGACTCCCACAAATAACAGTGCCAGCATTAATGTTGAAAATAAAGAAAGAGAAAAGGTGTGAAGAGTGGTGTGTTTTACGCAAATTTGACAGAAGTCGTGGAGGGGGGCTGGTTGGTGGTTGTTAGATGACAGTGAGCAGCAGATTAAGACAGTTTTTGATGATGCGAAAAAATATGTAGATAAATATTTTTCTGAATCCAAGGATAATGCGATGAGTAATGGTGTTAACGAGTCGAAATCCTAAACCGATATAAAATTTGAAACGTTTAGTTATGACATTAAGAGCGTACGCAAAGAGGCAAGGCAAGCAGCCGCCGTTGGTCTAGCTGTATCCAACCTACGTTACTTCGACGAGCTAGGATCTTTGAGTGTCTCATTTGGTAGCGGCACATGGCGTGGACAATCCGCATTTGCTCTTGGTGCTGGTTATACATCTGAAAACGGAAAAATTCGCTCTAATCTCTCTGCCACGAGTGCTGGTGGTCATTGGGGCATAGGTGGTGCAATTACTCTGAAAATAAAATAATACGAATAACGAAAACAGAACAAAACATTCCCCCTTATTTATTGAAATAAGGGGGAATATTTTTTTACAGACGCACAGTATTTATCTAGAGATAAGCATAATATTTGATGAGGCTATAAACTGTGAGGTTTTATAGAAGATTTTTCTATATTTTGTTGAAAAAAGATCACAGTAGAATCCATATTGCTAAAAAGCTATATTTTTATGTTGCTATTTTCTTGAACAGCCTATAGCTGTATGGGAATGTATATTAGTAAGACTCATTTTGATAAAATAACTTTCAAAGGGGGGATAAGTAGTGCGTAAAGATAAAAGGTACACCACGGGACCGCGCATATATCATTATATGATATATTAAAAAGAAAAAATCCAACTAAAAAGCCAGTTATCCAAGGAAAACTATATTCCGGACATATTACAATTTCTTTTTACTTTACTTATTATTAACAAAACCATGCTTTCTTATAAAAATAAAGTCTATAATTAGGAAAATACATACTAAAACCTAGTACAAAGGATTTTATAGTCACCACTACCAAGTAAAAAGTAATATTAAATATACAAGGCCTCTTTTTAGTTAGGAAAAAACAACACACTAAAACCCTTAGACTCTAAATGTGTCATCTTTATGTCCACAAAACATAATCAAAAAGACAAACATTTAGGTCTCAATACAGAGAGCGCAAACAAAACAAAACTAAAGACTCAAAATGTTCACACTCTAAGCAATGATCGTCTACTCTGAATTCCAAAGAGATCAATAATGCTAAAATGTGTCTTTTTTATGTTTTGGAGGTGTTTTTAAGTTTTTTCATTGGAGAGTTTGTTATGAAAAAATTATATGCCCCACAAGCTGCGAGTGAATTAAAACGTTCTCGTTTTTCTTTTGTTAAAGTTCTTTCGTTGGCTACAGCGGCTACATTCTTATCGAATGTTACGCCTGTTTTTTCAGCAAATCCTGATTTTAGAAACACGTTTCTTGAAGGTGTAAAAAGTGCCGGTGTGTCTTATCCACAAAGCCTTCTCTCTGTTGCTGGTTTGAATGCTTCTGATGATTACGCAAATTTTTTAACCAAAACCCTTTCTGGTAAAAGCGATAAGAGTCCTATCGTAAATGTTCTTGCGGAAGATAGCAAAAATTTATTGGTCAGAACCTTAGATACAGACGAGCAATATAAAAAGTCTCTCATTAGTCCACGGTCGCTTGTTCGTGATAGCTCTACAACCCAACAGTTTTCAGGGAATAATGAGAATGCAACCCCTGTTAATGTTTCTGACCTTTTGCGGGGTGGAACTGCAGGAATGCAACGTTCTCAAGATAACAATATTATTTTGGGTAGTGGGATTAATTATACAAAAAGCAAGTGGGGTGTTTTTATCGGTGACGATGTGGTTGGTAGTGTTGATGGGAGAGGTACATTCGGTTCTGTTGTTATCGGGTACAGTGCAAAAGCTGGTGATGGTTGGAGTACTGTTATTGGTTATATGGCAGAGTCACCTAAGGGCGCGTATGGTACTGTTGTTTTGGGGCGGGGAGCAAAAACGGAAGGCATTTTTGGCATTGCAATTGGTGGTGTTGGAACTGGTCCTGGATCTGGAATACAGGATATTGATGAAAAAAATAGAGTACTTGCAGCTGGTGATTATGCAATGGCTCTTGGTTACGGCGCGAAGAATTATGCAGAAAAGGGGATTGTTCTTGGTTACAATGCATCTGCAGCAAAGGAGGCGCTGTATAGTATTGCTATAGGTAGTGA
>NZ_JBHILS010000055.1:0-2750 GCF_042193385.1 Bartonella sp. TT119HLJHH
TTGCGGTTTGAAGTGTGATAGTTGGACAATCCATAAGTTTCTTTTGGATTTTGTCTTGATACGGTAGCAAATTTCCACCTACTGCTCGTCTGTAAACCCAACCTTTTTGCTGTAAGAAGAGAATGAATTGTTTTGGTTGCATCTCAAGTATTTTAGCGGCTTCTGTAAGACCAAAGAGTCCATTATGACGCTGTAAGCTTTCAAGAGCCATTGCCTTTGGTTTTAAATTTGCAATAATGTTATCTTTTTGTTCATTTTCATTTTTGAGATACGTTAAAACACCAAGCATAACTTGAGGGCTTGAGTAGTCGATTTGTGGTATTACTGCTTGCTTTTCCAATTCTTGCCAACGGTCTATAATCCTAGCACGTAATGTCATACTGTAACCAGAAACTAAAATGAGGCATTCACGTTTAGGGAGGTTGTAACAGTTTTGGGTCTTACCCTGTTTATCTAAATAGGTGGATCCAAATTTGGATTGACCCCCTTCAGGATATAATTCTCCTAACATTTGTCGAATATCACGCATAATATGCGCATGTTGCTTACCGCATAACTCTGCAATTTCACGACTAGACATGGTTGGAACAGTTGTGTTTTGAAAATTGTTTTCAGGTATTGTAATAAAGTTTTGCATCATCACCCCCTTAATTAAGAAAAACATAAGTTTTGGTATAATATTCTGCCATAGTTTCTATGACGTTCTGCTTGAGCGATTTTCTTTGCTGCGTGAATTTTGAAGTAATGATTATCAGTTTTATCTGTTTCTATTTCAGATTTTGGACAAATCTTCTGTCTGTTCCATTCTTGTTTTGTAAAAACAAAATCCACGCCTTCTTTTAGATCAAACTTTTCAACACAATCGTTAAACCAAGTGGAAAAATCTTGTTTCAAATGTAAGTGCCTATGCATTACATGGGCTTTGACCATTTTGGCATAACCAATTTTGTTGTCTACCTCGTTTTCAGGTATGAGATATCCTTCACTATCATTATCATGTGTGTTCATAAGTTTACTCTAATCAATTATTGATGGGGAAAAGGGGGGCGCTTTTAAATGCGCCCTTTAGAATTTAAAGCACATCACAAGGACGCAAACGGTGTTGTTGTTCGTAAGTACCGTAAATCTCATCATTATATTTTTCGTCTGCTAAATCAGATAAAAGATCGTGGTAAGCATCACTTTCACGTACAAAGTAATAAACCTTACTATCCTCATGGAGATGTTCAATATTTTTTTCTACATATGCGTCTGCAATCTCTTCAGAGATATCTTCACAATTATTCTCAGAGGGATTTATACGAAAGATTTGGATTGCATCATCTACCTCATCAACAATGCTTAGAATTTGGCTTGCATCAAGTGGTCCAGACTCTGCAATGTGTTGATCTTTATCGTAGGTAACTAATAAAATTTCATTGGAATTTATAAGAATTGGATTTTCCATAATTTTTCCTCCCTAACGCCTCTTGGCGATTGTTTGTGCGTGGTTTATGGATATATTAGTACATTATGCACTAAAGATAGTCAAGTACATAATGTACTATTTTTTTAAAAAATAAAAAAAGACGAATCACGGCACAATTTAGAGAATCAAAATTTTGCTGTTTACTGATAAAAATCAAGCAAACTTGCTTCAATCTGTTGATGGCAATCTAATCGATAACGTGAACAGAGAATCGTATTGTGTTTACATATCAAGAATAGTGCGCCGTACACGACCTATTATAGAGATAGCGCCTTCAAGTTTTGGAGCCTTTATTGTCTTGTCGTATGAAGCGGGCTGAAAAGGAGGATCATCATTAGGTCTGTATCGTTTATATGTCGCTTGTCCAGATTCATCTGCAATTACATAGCAGGCATTAGGCACAAGTTTTTTGTCTCGCATATTTACAAATATTATAGAATCTGGAGGGCTAATTTTATTCATAGATGCCCCATCTACACGTAAAGCAATCCATTCACCGGCAGGAAGATTAACAGCCTCTGTCATAGGATAATCTGAAAAATCCATTATCCCATCTTGCTCGCTTAATTCTCCAGCGCTAATCCATGAAACGACAGGAATACTTATATTGAGGTTAGGATTTTCTTGAGGAGACTCGCCATACAAAATCCACCCCGGATCTACATTAAATACTTGTCCATAGAGCTCGGCTATTTGGCGCGAAATACCACGATTTCCATTTTCGTGACTAATTAGGGTATTTTGATTAAGAGCTGGTATAGCGCGCGCAGCTTCGCTTGGTGTTGCGTATCCAGCATTCTTACGCGCTATTTTAAGTCTATCTTTTGGCAAATAAGTCATTTGTACATTATCCACTATTTTTTTAATTCATTGTGTACGATTTTATCTTGATTTAAAATTGTACGTAATGTACTATTTTTGTCATGGTTAATGATTTTTATGTCAAAAGTTTGATTGAATCTTGGGGATCTATACGCCAATTTGCAAAAGAAATTGGTTGTAGCTATGAGGCTGCGCGTAAAATGCGTGATCGCAATAGTATTTCTCCAAAATACTGGAATATAATTATTCAGTTGTCTAAAGCCAAGGGTCTATCTTGGGTTACACTAGATTGGTTCCTACATAATTATGGGAGTAAATCCCATAGAGTTGTTCGTCCAATGACAAAACGAAGAAAAGATACGCTTCATCTGGTGGAGAAAATTAGTACAGCAAATGCATCACAAACAGTAATATCTTCTCATATTGCTGCCCCTACAGATAATAACGAACATCAACAGCA
>NZ_JBHILS010000056.1:0-2715 GCF_042193385.1 Bartonella sp. TT119HLJHH
TTGTAGCGACTTGTGCACAAAGAGATCTCAATCCGGCAGAAGAGATTTATAGAATAGCGCAAAATCTTGGCTATCAGAACCAAGGGGTTCAAGCGAATAATCAAGTTGCTGCGCTTCAAAGCCGTCAGAATTCTGCGAGAACCTTAACGGCATCTGGTGGAGGAGGGAGTGTTGGACCAATCACTTTAAAAAACATTTGTGATATGTCTGATAAAGAATTTGGAGAATGGTATAGCAATCCTAAAAATCAAATCATTTTTGATAAGTTAATGGGGCGCGATGGCTGAGTATAGTCTAGGCGCATAATATAATCCGCTTTGATGTGGGTTTTTCACCGGCTTAAAGCCGGTTTTTTTTTACAGCAAAGAAAGGTGAAATCAATGGCAATAACACGTATACCTATTAATGATGCACAAGCAGTGCAAGCTTGGTCAAAGAGATTAAATTATGAAGCGTCTAAAGCGCTTGATATTGAACCATTAATGGGAGAAGGCTCCAATAGTATCATTCAAGTCAAGAATGAACTTAGGAAAGAAGGCGGAGATTGTGTTACGTTTAGCTTACGAGCACAGATTATGGGGCGTGGTGTAAGCGAGGGTGAAACGCTTAAAGGCAATGAAGAGGCACTCCAATTCCTTCATGATAAACTTTATATCAATGAACTTAATAACGCTGTTTCAACAAAAAATAAAGGTACGATTGATCAACAACGTATTTTGTTTAGTTTACGCGACGAAGCACATAAGGCATTGGTTGATTGGTTTGCAGACCGTTTGAGTTTGATGTTTTTTCTTCAAGTTTGCGGATATACAGCGCCTACAATAAAGTTTGAAGGACGTGAAGTTGAACTTGATGAATTGTATTATGGTTTTAATGCACCATTGGCACCAAGCAGTAAGCGTATTGTGCGACCAGAAGCCAAAACGAAAGATGAAGACGTAAAAGAGCTGGCAAAACACGGTTTTAGTCTTAAGCTCATAGATGAAGCTGTTAAAGTTGCAAAGTTGGCTAACCCCAAAATCAGACCAGTACGGGTTGGTGGTTCCAATGTCTACGTGATGTATCTTCATCCCATACAAGTTATGCAATTGCGTACCAATACAGATACTGGTCAATGGCTTGATATACAAAAGGCAGTTTATTCAGGTTCGCGCGCGAAGAACCCGATTTTTGATGGTTCACTAGGCATGTATAATGGTGTGATTTTACGAGAATCCGAACATGTAACCCATGGTGTTAAATCCGATGGTAGTGTTGAAGAAAATGTCCGCCGTGCTGTATTACTGGGTGCACAGAGTGCGATGCTTGCCTTTGGAGCAGAAAATCAAGAGACGCGCTATAAATTGGTTGAAGAGCTTGATGATTATCAACGGGTATATGGTGTTGCAGCTAAGACAATCATAGGCATGAAGAAAACACGTTTCCAAATGCCTGGAAGAGGACAAAATGCGCAAGATTTCGGAACCGTTGTTGTTTCAACTTGCACAGGCGAAAAGCCTTCTTAATTTTCAAAGAAAGGAAATAAAACATGGCAGAAGGATTACCACAGCCCCTACAAGGGAGAAATTTGGTTACGCAACAAGTGAGTTTTTTTCGCTTGAATATCTCGCATAAAGATAAGCATTTGACGCGCAAAATCGGGACTTTACCGCGTGGTGCAATGATCCTTTCGATTAAAGCGTTTGTGAAGACAGCGTTTTCGGATGCGAAATTAAAGATAGGTAGCACCTATGGTGGTAATGAGTTTAGTGAAAAGGACATCAAAACCCAAAGCACTCAAGATTTTACATCAACCAACCAAAAAGAGTTTGTTCCAGAAGATCAAGAGCTTACGCTTTATGCAACACGGGATAAAACAACCGCGGCTGGAGAGTGTGTTGTGGTGGTGCAATTCGTGACCAATCGTTGAGAGGTATTTTGATGACACGTCATTATATTCGGGTTAAGACCGGAGGACCGATACCAGTAAAGCGAGATGTTTATCGTCATAAGAGGACACTTTCGCACTTAGTATCGGTCATTCAAGATGAGATTGATGACATAGCCGATGAGTATGTTCAACAAATCCAAGAAAGCATTTTTGCAGCTATTCGTTTTTGTGAACGGGAGACCTTTTACTTTAACGAAAGCCGTGATGTGGTGTTTGAGACACGGGCGGGACAAGGTGTTTATGATGCAAGCACTACCCGCCCTATTGAAACAGCTGTTAAAATCAAAAACGTTTATTTAAGTTCTGATCAACATCATAAGTTTGCCTTGGAATGTAATGACCATGTTTCTTTAGAGCCTTTGTTATCATCAGAGCAGCAAGGAACGCCGGTTTGTTACAGTTATTTTGATAGGAAATTACATCTTTATCCCACGCCAGATAGAGCCTATCAAATTCAACTCATTCTCTCTCCATTGCGTTTATCAGAGATAGAGAGTGTCGATGAGGAGCACCCATGGTTTGTGCACGCGTTTGATTTGATTAAGGCGCGTGCAAAATACGAACTTTACAAGAATATCTTGAAAGACCCCGATTGTGCAACGGCAGCTTACAATGACTTTAACGAACAGTTGCATGAATTGCGTGCAGAGACGTCTCAACGTCATAACGTGACCAGAATAATACCAACGGATTTCTAATATGGTTTATTTTCCAGTAGCCGATTACAGACCAGATGTTGCGGTTGTCAACGGCAGTTTTACGGATAGCCTTGTGAATGTTTTACC
>NZ_JBHILS010000057.1:0-2656 GCF_042193385.1 Bartonella sp. TT119HLJHH
TCGCACATCACTAAGAGAATTTCATCAGAATTTATAAACACTGGTTTATTCACAAATGCCTCCATACTGCCTATTGGCAAAAGTTATTTTCTAAGATATGGAACTTATATTTCATTATTTATGAAAATTGTCAATATAAAAATTCAGAAAATATGAAATTTTAATAAAGTGTAGGTTAATTATGGATAAACTAATGTTAGAAAAACTTTGGAATTGTGGAGATAAAAAAGTGATGGCTGCTATTATTTTTTGTCTGAAGAACAAGAATTCTGAAGAATCGTTAAAACAGCTTTCTGAACTTCGGGATTTGCTTGATAATACAGTTGAATAAACTGTTCAGATTCTTTGATTAGAAAAGGGGGGATTTCGCCAAAAAAATCAATAATTTCTATTAATTCACTTGCTTTTATTGATCTTTTTGTACCTGAATCATGCAACATACTAGTTAAGGTAGATGGTAACACTCCTAAATGCTTGGCTAGCATTTTCTTACTACCATGACCATTTTTAGCTAATTGCGCATTAAGCCATACCTTTAACTGATCTGATTCCATAAAATACAAAGTCTTTCATATGAAATGAAAAATCAATAAAAAAAATATGAAATTTTATCTTGATAAAATTCATAAAATATGAAATTTTATCTTTATGAAAAAAGAACCTGCGTATACTATAATAAAATATCTAGGGGGGGCTGTTAACGTTTCGCGTATTTTGAAGAAATGTAAAGGTGCTGTTTATCGTATCACTTATTCTAAAGAGAAGGGTGGTTCTAATGGATTGTTTCCTTCAATTTATCAAGCGCAGTTATTAACCTACGCACGTGATCATGGGATAGATTTGCGTCCAGAAGATTTTTTTTATCCCGAGCGCTTGCAGAGATTAATGCAAGAGCAACACCCCCCATTGTCGAAAATTAGCAAGAGCAGCGGTGTTGATCACACCGGAGAAACTTTACAGCATTAAGGAGACAAAGATGGCTGTAGAAAAGAAATATGAGTTCACACGCCAAGGAATAACGCTTTATCCTGATAAGAATAATTCACATGGTATTGTAATGCTTCGTCGCATACGGGCACTGAGAGACTTTGGAAGAGTCAAGAAAGGTGATCTTGGTGGTTTTATAGAGCATGAAGGTAACCTATCACATGAGGGTGATTGTTGGGTAGCTGGTTCGGATAGATCTTTTAATAATGGGTATGTTTTTGGCAATGCTCGTGTTTTTGGAGATGCCCGTGTTGGTGGCATGGCACGTGTTTTTGGGCATGCACAAGTATACGGTTGTGCAGATGTTTCTAATTGTGTGTATGTTTATGATTATGCAAAGATTTACGGTAATGCGGAGGTTTATGGTAGTGATACCCGTGTTTATGGTAAGGCGCAAATTTATGAGAATGCTTCAGTAAAAGGCAAAGCAGAAGTTTACGGCAATTCTCGCATTTATGGGGATGCTAAGGTTTACAACAAAGCACGTGTCTATGGTCAAGCCAAGGTTTTTGGTAATGCCGAAGTTTTCAATCAATCTAAAGTTTATGACAATGCGTTAGTTCACGGGCATGCCAAGATTAGAGAGAATGCCAAGATTTACGGCAATGCCGATGTTTGTGACTATGAAGATTTTCGCGATAACGACGAAGTTTACATGCGTAAACACGTTTCATATAGCACAAACGAAGCGCATAAGAATGATGATGGTAAGCCTCGTATAGAGCTTATACCGCCGTTGGCACTGATTGAAATCGGCAAAGTTTTAGAGTTTGGTGCAAAGAAGTACGGAGCAAACAATTGGCGTAATGGCATGCACTGGAGCAGGTTTCACGGTGCTGCTTTACGTCATTTATTAGCATGGTTTGGTGGAGAGCATAAGGATGCTGAGAGTGATTTATCACACTTGGCACATGCGGCTTGTTGCATTCTTTTTTTAATGGAATGCGAAGCACAACAGATTGGTCATGATGACCGCCCTCATAAAAATTAAAGGAGATAAAGATGAGTTCGAATGAAATTTTATGGATAGCAGTGGTTTCAGTTTTGCTCTTAAGCGGAGTGATGTTTCGTATTGCATTGCATTATCGCAACCAAGTTAAAGCACTTAAAGAGCAGGTTCAAGATATTAAGAAAAAAATGAAAGAGAATGAGTTTAGGTATTTAATGGAAAGCAAGCAGACAATTGATGAATGTGATGCGGATCTTGAAGAACGTGACAAGGAAATTAAACAACTGAAGCAAGAGATTGAAGAACGCGACGAGGAAATTAAACAACTGAAACAAAAGACTGAAGAGCATGAAAAGGCGTTCAGAAATGTAAGTGAAGTTGTAATGACACTCGAAGCAGATGTGCAATCACGTGATACGGAAATTAAAGAATTGAAGCAAGAGATTGAAGAACGCGACGAGGAAATTGATGAACTGAAGCAAAAGATGGAAGAATGTGACGACGAGGAAATTGATGAACTGAAGCAAGAGATTAAAGAACGTGACGAGGAAATTAAACAACTGAAACAAAAGATAGATGCGTACCGAGAAGAGTTTAAACGGAAAAGTGAAAAGATACAGGCACTAAAAGCAGATGTTCAATCACGCGACGAGGAAGTTGAAAGACTAACACAAGAGCTTAAACAGCGTGATGAAGCAGTAAAAGCGCCGCCTCATAAGA
>NZ_JBHILS010000058.1:0-2647 GCF_042193385.1 Bartonella sp. TT119HLJHH
GTACCAGCTTCTAAAAAATTTTTATAAGATTTCAGGATATCAATTCGACCTGTCAACGCTAAACAAGCCAAATGCCAGACTATATCTATATTGTAGCTATACTTTTGAACACGTGTTTTGCTTTCTATTGATGCTTGTAAATCTTGGGCGCGTGCCCACTGTATTATCCGCTCAGAGACTTTTGTTAACTCTTGCTCATTCAATTCCTCTACACAAATATCAATTTCCTTGCCAAAACCACTAAAAAAACCTCCTCCAATCGTGTTAAAAGACTTATAAATATCCGTAGGTCGTATCCAATTATATTCTCTCCTATAGTGAATATATTTGCAAGCTACAGAAATCTCTTCATTAGATATTTCAGCTTCAAGACGAACATTGTAATTATCATGAAGACGTATAAAGCCAAAATCAAATTGAATAAAACGGTCTGGCAAAGAGAGAAACATTCTCTCAGGTTCCATAGCAATCCATCCTCGCGTTTTGAGGATGCGACTTGCTGCGATGAGATTTATCGAGCGCTGTTTTGGCTTATTGCGCGTTAGAATATCGTCTAATTCCCCATTTTTATAGACCTGTGCAAAAAGAAGCAAGCGTTCATTCCACGTCATTATTTTATAATCAGAAAATTCTGATACGTTTATTTTGGGCGTAGACTCATAACTCCTTAAAGCTTCTATCTCGCCGAGAAGAGCCTTTGCAACAAGAGAATGATTAGCAGCTTCTTCATGTAATTTTTTTTCAATATCTTGTGCTTGCGCCCAAGTAATGACTTTGTTTAAAGCAGATTCAATATGACTTTCTGAAAGATCCGGTACCGTAACCCCGAAATCACCTATTTCTGGATAGAGTATATATCCATACCGTGACTTTTGCCCCCTAGAATATTCACAAGCAAGACTATAAGAAGCAGTTGTGAGACTAGCTAATAACCAAAATTTTTCACCATCCGTTTCATGTTTCACACCATAGCTCAAATCCACAATGCGATCCGGAAGATAATAATAGGCAAATGTATCGCCTACTTCATCACGATAGAGCTCACAGCCCAGACTTTTTAATATTTCTGCTGCATCTTTAGTTTGCATAATGTTTCACTCTTCTCCAACCGCCGGATAACAGCTAACTGTATAAGGAATTATTCTATTCCACTCTTTGTTTATTTGATTTTCACTCCAATTGTCTCTAAACTCTTTCAGAAGCTCTGCATCTCCTTCAAATTTTTTCAAATCTTCTTGGTATTTATTAAGCTGTTCCTTATTTTCGCCCAGATAGCGTTTCATAATTTTCCCAAAAGGTTTTGCATCTCCTGTTTTATACGCTATTTCAAAATCTTTTTGACATTCTGTTAATTGAAAATTACCAGTTTTTATATCAATAACTTTTAATACACCTTTCTCCACATAAATAATATCAGGGCGATGTATTTTTTTTAACGAAAAGTTCATAGATTATTCTCCATAAGTCGCAGTTTATTCACGCTAATACTGTTCTACCACTGTAAATAATAGTTGATCTTTCGTCTCCCAGCCAAGCGTTTTTAAAATCTCTGTCACGTCTTTAGTTCGCATCGCTATTCACTTTCATTCAAAAAGTCCTGGATAATGAAAAACGTTAACGTCAGTTTTGTCTAACTTATTATTCAATTGTCCTTTAATCCATTCTTTGCTAGCCTCGTTTAATTCTTTATCACTTCCTTTAAAATCTTTGAACGATTCTTGATATTTCTCTAAGAACTCTTTGTTCTCTTTAAAAAATTTTATAAATTTTCCTTTTGTGGACTCAGCATTTCCTTCTTTATATGCCTCTTTTAAAATCTTTTGTTGTTCACTTAATTTAGAATTCTTCCCCGTTTTTACCTCGCCAATTTTTATTTTACCATTCTCTATATAAACAATATCCGCACGAGATTTTACTACCCCCTTATCCGTCTTAGTTTTGAATACTATTTCTGTCTCGCATACTATACATCCTTCATCCTTTAATTCTTGTTTTTTCTCATCGCGTTTTTTATCATGATGCTTCCTGACTTGTTCAAGTATGTTACCCTTTCCATCATTATTGTTTTGTGGTTCTTTATTGTTTCCGTTTTTTTTCTTATTTTTACTTTCTTTCTGAGAATCTTTATTTTTTTCTTCTTGTGAGTTTTGATTTGTTTTTTCGCTATCTTCTGCAGAATTTTTCGATGCAAACCAATAGGTAAGGAAATCAGCTATAGCGGTTCTATTGTTAGGAGATTGAACAATAGTTGCTCCACCAGCCATAAAAAGAGACAGAGCTGCCAACTCTTGTGGCGTAAGCGACACAATGAACGCTACAGCAGCTGCTACCGCAGGAAGAAAATTATTTTCGGCAGCATTACCTGCGGCATCAGCGCCAGTATTGACATCACCACCAGCAAGGGCAGCAGCAAAGCCTCCCGCTATGCGCGCGATATCAATGGCATGATCATTAAAATCAGAAAACTGTGCTTCAATCTTTGCATTGATACGCGCTTGTTCTTCTGCCGTTGGAACACGACCATCCAATGCTGCTATTTCTTTTTGTATAAAATTTTTGGTCGACAGTTTAAACTGGAGCATAGCAGTGGCTTCGCCCACAGCACCCCCCACAGCACCGGCCGTGCAAGCACCACTCGCAACAGCGC
>NZ_JBHILS010000059.1:0-2602 GCF_042193385.1 Bartonella sp. TT119HLJHH
AAGAGGAATATCAAGAAAGCCGTTATCACTGTCACGCGCACGGTCATCAAGCTCTATAGTGATACGATCACTTTTGTCTTCTGCTTCATCGGTAATTTCAATCGACAAAACATAATCCATAAGAGTTTTTGTGATGTCTTCTCCATTTGCCTGAACCATGCAAAAAGGTTTCATGATTTGCTACCCCAAATTCTGATCACTGGTGTGGCTTTCGGATAGGGGAGGGTTGGCAAAACGATTGTGATTCCTGCTTTTAAAATGGGTCCATAGTCTGCAAGACCAAAATTTGCTGCATAAACGCGTTCAACAGCAAGGGCTTGTTGACCTTTGGCATAGTATTTCCAGCAAATGGCATCAACCATATCACCATCTTTGGTCATGTAAAGATCACTCATAGCTCTTCACCATATTCTCTCAACTTTATTGTAAATTCTTGTTTTTTTGGGGTGCCGTTATGATGAAAAACGCTTTGTTTTTCCTCTACAGAAAGAATGACAAACTTACCTAAGATTTTGCCTTGACCGGTCACAAGAATGTGAGGTCCTTCATGTGCCATTTGCCGTAAATATTCGAGCTGTCTGTGACCACCTTTGAAATCTGGATAAATCACACCAGTTAAAGAAAATTCCGCATTTGCAACAGCAGGCAATTGAAGAGCAGCCTTTCTCCCCAATCGTCCTTGCTCTACCCATGGCACCCCATAAGACATATCAAGTGTTTGATAAGCTGCTGTTTCAATGGAAAAAATAAAACCACCCAAAGCTAACATCATGGTATTTAATCCGAAAGGCTAGAGGCTATGGCTAAACGTTGCTGTTTTGCATAGCGTTCAAGTGCTTGATTGACAGCGTCTCTGATTTCGTCCTTGAGACCATTGGGGACGGAAATATTTAAATTTGAAATCATCACGCGGGCATCTACTTCAACGGGCTTATGAACCGTAATTGGCTTTGGAGCTTTAAAAGCACCTACTTTATTTGTTGCCTGCATTTGTCCTGTTTCAACGACACTTGTATTAAAACCACTCTTGCGTTTTTCAGGTGGGGTATTTGTAACCACTACTGTATCAACCATTTTTTTTGCACGTGCATTGGTTTCTTCGGTAAAGGTTTTAATGGTCTGCGTTGAAGTCTTGTCTATTGAAACATTAAACCCTAACTTTTCTTTCACCCAATTAGGCATCCAACTGGTTAATTTCTTCATCATATTGCCAAAACCGTTATACAGATCATCCCATTTGCTTTTGATGCCCTCCCAAAGCCCATTAATAAGATTGGAGCCTATTTCCATTAAATCGACACCAAACAGCCATTCAATGAGTTCATTGATTTTTTTCGAAATCCAAGTCAGTGGTGAAAAGTTTTTAAAGAACGTCAAGAGGTTATTGAAAACATTACTACATAAGCTGTAAAAAGAATCCCATAGCTTGCTTATAAAGCTTATGACTGTATCCCAATGTTTGTAGAGCAGATATCCGGCAGCAACAAGAGCTGCAATGCCACCAATAATCCAGCCAATAGGTGTGGTCATGATAGCAACACCAAGCGATATAAAAGCGGAACTAACGGCAGTTATTGCCGAAATCAGTGTACCTACAAGAGTTAAAGCAAGACTGGCAACTGCGGAAGCAGCTGAGGCTAATGCTGAAAGCAGTGATCTTCCCAGAGTTGCGGAAAATCTAATAAAAGCTTTATCTGCTGTGATTATTTTTGAGAGCAGGGATTTTCCAAGTTTTACAGCCAGACCGGTAATTTTAGAACCAACAGAAGTGAAGGCTGAAAGCACTGGTCCTGAAAGAGCGAAAGCAAGCCTGATAAAAACTGCGCTTACTATGGTTAGTGATGTAAGTAGCCAGCCATTGATTTTGTCCCAATTTTTGTAGAGCAAATATCCAGCGCCTACAAGAGCTGCGATGCCGCCAATTAGCCATCCTATGGGCGTTGTCATTATAGTATAGCCAAGGGTGACAAACGCTGCTCCCGCTGCGGCTAATGCGGCAATGAGTGGACCAAAAATGAACGAACCAAGTGCCACAAGTCCTACCTTAAAGAGGGTTATTTCACCAATCAGAGGTTCTAGCCATTGGAACCAGCCTTTAATCCTCTCTGTGAGATCACTGATGCCTTTTCTTAAATCAGAGGTAGGATTAAGCAAATCATTAAGGACTTTTTTTAAGGTTTTTGCCCAGCTCGCAACGGTTGTTTGGATGAGGTCACGGTTTTCATCAATCAACTTTGAAAAACCGTCAATCATATCATTAATCACGGGCATGAAACGCGCGCCAATAAAGCTCGCGATACCGCCTATTTTTTTCTTAAAAGCACCAAGCTTGTCACTTAAATCTGCTGCATAGCGTGCAACATCGGCACCTATCAGCCATTTTCCTTTTCGCGCCTTTGCAAACAGCTCTTTAATGGGTGCCATGCCTTGTGCAAGCATGGTCGCCATTTCTTTGCCATCACCCCCAAACAGCAGAGCGGCAATATGCTGTCTTTGTGCTTGATTTTTCATCTTACTCATCTTGTCGGTAATTTCTTCTAACAAGACAGAAGTGGATTTGAGTTTTCCAGAAGTGTTTTTGACAGAAATGCCAAGCGCTTCA
>NZ_JBHILS010000006.1:0-121215 GCF_042193385.1 Bartonella sp. TT119HLJHH
AATGGTGGTCAGTTGCATGATTATACTGAAGAGCAGATGAAGATAGTTCTTGAAGATGCCAATAAGTATACGGATGAAAAAGTTAGTAGTCTTGTCAATGATGGTGTTAACGAGTCGAAATCCTATACAGATATGAAGTTTGAGACGTTGAATTATGCTATTCAGGATGTTCGGAAAGAAGCAAGACAAGCTGCTGCTATTGGTCTAGCGGTGTCCAACTTACGTTACTATGATATACCAGGATCTTTAAGTGTTTCATTTGGGAGTGGTTTATGGCGCAGTCAATCTGCACTTGCTATTGGTGCTGGTTATACATCTGAAGATGGAAATATTCGCTCGAATGTATCTGTGACAAGTGCTGGAGGTCATTGGGGAATAGGCGCTGGAATTACTCTGAGGTTGAGATGATAATAGAAAAAATGGCTGTTATTGTAAAAACGAGAAGTATGTTAGTAAAGGTTCTGTTTGCTCTTGCCTTAATAGGCAAGGGCGAAAGCTTTGCTAATGAGAACAATAATATTTATACAGTGCATCCACCGCACTTATCGATACCTAAGGGAGAGCCTGGCGAAACACGTCGAATTATTATGCAGTTTTATGATTGGACTTTGATTTGTGACGAAAAACAAAAGCTTAAACATAAGCAAGGTATATGTAATGTGACACAGACTGTTCATGATCAAGAAGGAAATACCATTTTTAGTTGGTCTCTTGTTTCTACGACAAGTGGTCAAGCAGTGATGCTTTTTCGAACATTGCCAAATTCTGATATAAATGTTCCGATTCAAATGTTTGTAAAAGGTGTTAAAAAACCTATTCTTATTAATTATACGCAATGTAATGAAACGGTTTGTTTGGCACAATCACCTGTAGGGCCGGTTTTGACTAAACAAATAGAGCAGAACAATAAGGTACGTATTTCCTATAAAACTAAAGAAGGTAAGGTATTTTCTTTTACTGTACCCTTTAAAGGGTTAAATGCGGCACTTAATTCTTTCCGTCCTTAGAATCTATCGAGTATTTTTAACAAGAGTCATTTTTCCATAAATTGTTGTATTGTATTTCTGAGTGTAAATTATAAGGTCAAATAAGTAAGAAGTTTTATATAATATGATATCGAGGTGATTTGTTGGAAAGAGTGAGAGTTTTATGAATATAAAGTCACAGTAAGTTTTTTATATATAATAGAAAATCAAGTTAGTGTTTTCCATAATGCTTAAAGAATGATTTCATTAGTTATTAAAAGTAAAAAAGATTAGAAATACTCGATTTCTTCCTTACAATAATGAGTAGACTAAATTCTTTTTTAAAGCTTCAAATGGATTTTTAGAGCGGTCTGATAAGTATTAATATTTTTAGATAAATTTATAATTCTATAGATTTTTTTAACGATAGTTTTCATTGGTATTTACAAAATAACAGCTATTGTAATTGCATTTCGTAGTATTATGGGACTTTTATTCCAGCATAATCAAAGCCATTTCATTGCGTATAACAAACGAGGCTTGTGTGTGGATAACGAGATTAAAAAATTTTTTTTCTTATAAAGCATAAGAATGTATAAGTTGTTGTAACCTTAAGAGTCAGCAAATAGTATGATAGTGTAGGTTTGTTACAATAGAGGTGTGCTCCGTGTAAATGGTATAAAGAAAAGAGCATAATTTATAAAAAATAATGTGAACGTAAACGATAAATTTATAGTTTTAAGTTCATAAAGAGAAGCATGATTTCACGGAAACAACCGAAAGATTATACAAAAATCTGAATGATGCTAGTGTAGAAAATTTTAATGATAGGAAAAGAAAGAATGGTTTCTTGTATATATCATTTGATGCTGCATTATTGCTTTATTTAGGAATGAGCAGAAGAGTTTTCGCGTTTATTTATTGGGGGGAACGCTCAAGGGATAAGGGAAATGGCTCCGTTAAATTATGGTTCAAAAGAGTTAAAGCGAGGAGAAATATACGGTACCAAAGCAGATCAGTTGTATGATCAGTGCGGTAGTAATACAAATCATCATTCTGCATTGTCACGAACAGAGGCATACTCTGTCCTTGTTGATATAAAGAGACAACAGAGAAAAAAACATTATGAACAGAAACAAGTTTTTGTTCAATCTGAAACAGCTTTTGATTTTCATAGTCAGATAATGATAGGTGCTCAAAAAACAAAAAAACTCAAAGCACCTTTTCTTCGACGGTTCCATCCAGTAAAATCTCCACCTCTTTATGCGGCACTTGATCTCGGAACAAATAATTGTCGTCTTCTTATCGCATCTCCCAGTAAACCTGGATATTTTCGTGTTGTTGATGCTTTTTCTCGTATTGTACGATTGGGAGAAGGTTTAATAAATAACGGTTTTCTTAATACACAAGCTATGGATCGTGCGATTGAAGCATTAAAGATTTGTCATTTAAAGCTAAAACAAAGGCATATTAAGCGTTATCGCTTGATTGCAACGGAAGCTTGTCGTTCTGCAGAAAATGGTAGACATTTTATTCAGCGTGTTTTGGAGGAGACAGGTCTTGAATTGGAAATTGTTGATCGGCAAACAGAAGCGCGTTTTGCTGTTACAGGGTGTAGTACACTTGTTGAACCAAATACTGACGCTATTGTGCTTTTTGATATTGGAGGAGGATCATCAGAAATTGTGCTACTTGATGTTTCTCAAAAGCGTTCTTTTCGTTTAGCTAGACAAATTATCGCTTGGACTTCTCTTCCTGTTGGTGTTGTTACGCTCGCTGAACGTTTTGGAGGGAATGATATTAGCTTAGACGACTTTGAAAAAATGAAAAGCTATGTGCGAGGGTTATTAAATAATTTTTCAGATCGTCATAAATTAGGAAAGTTAGCACAAGGTTCAAAGTTTCATCTTTTGGGAACCTCCGGTACGGTTACGACTTTAGCAGGAATGTATCTTAATTTAGAGCGTTATGATAGGAAAAAAGTGGATGGCATTTGGATGAATGATGCAGACATTACACTTATGACACAACGCCTATTATCATGGGATATAGAAAAACGTGTCATAAATCCTTTTATTGGACGCGAGAGAGCAGATTTAGTTTTAGCTGGTTGTGCAATTTTAGATGTTATTAGGGAAGTTTGGCCCAGTCAGCGTTTAAGAGTTGCTGATCGTGGATTAAGGGAAGGAATTTTGATAGAGCTGATGTTACGCGATGGGGTATGGTGTCATCGTAGAAAGAGCAGAGATTTCAAGCGTTAGAGAATTAAATATGGAGACAATGAATAACGATGAAAAAAACAACAAAAACACCGCGAGGTGGCTATGGAGGTTCAGGGTCACATGAATTATATCAGCGCGTAAAAAAGAAAGCAGGAACCATTAAAGCTTCATCACGACGATGGTTAGAGAGGCATCTGAATGATCCTTATGTCCATCAATCAAAAGTAGATGGTTATCGTTCGCGTGCGGCTTATAAACTCATTGAAATTAATGAGCGCTATAGGTTTTTGAAAAAAGGCCAAAAGGTTATTGATTTAGGAGCGGCACCTGGGGGCTGGTGTCAGGTGGCTGAGTGTATAGTAGGGTCAAGTGATGAAGATCCTAGCGTTGTTGGTATTGATTATTTACATGTTGATCCATTGCCTAGAGTTGCCATGTTGGAAATGGATTTTTTGCATACAGATGCACCGCAGAAATTAATTGAGACTTTAGGAACAAAACCAGATGTGGTTCTTTCTGATATGGCAGCGCCAACAACAGGTCATCGTCAGACGGATCATTTAAGAACGATTTATTTATGTGAAGTTGCGGCTGATTTTGCTCTTTCGGTTTTAAGACCTGGGGGGCATTTTTTAGCAAAGGCTTTTCAAGGAGGAGCAGAAAACACTCTTCTCACGATACTAAAACAGCATTTTAAAAAAGTCTATCATGTTAAACCACCCGCAAGCCGATCAGAATCAGTAGAACTTTATCTTTTAGCACTTGAATTTAAAGGAAAAACAAACATTCAAGAATAGCGCCTTCTTTTAAGAAGATTTAACTTTACTTAACCTATTTAAATGTGATGATTTTTTCTCAAGGAGTTATCGGCGATAGTGACAGTTTTTCTGTTATCAATGATGAAAAACTGGTAAAACTAATGTATTGCCTATAGAGGTAGAGAGATTGATTCCTCAGTGAGTGTTTCCAATGAAATTTCTTGATCAAGCTAAAGTTTATATTCGTTCTGGTAATGGAGGTTCTGGAGCAGTATCATTTCGTCGTGAAAAATTCATAGAATTTGGGGGGCCAGATGGAGGGAATGGAGGACGGGGTGGTGATGTCTGGGCTCTTGTTGTTGATGGGCTTAACACACTGATTGATTATCGCTACCAACAGCATTTTAAAGCAAAAACAGGAGGCCATGGCAAGGGGCGTAATATGACAGGTGAGAAGGGTGATGATGTCATCCTTAAAGTTCCGGTTGGGACGCAAATTTTTGAAGAAGATAATACAACGTTAATATGTGATTTAACGGAAGTGGGACAGCGCTATCGCCTTGCAAAAGGGGGGAATGGCGGTTTTGGCAATCTTCACTTTACAACATCGACAAATCGGGCACCGCGTCGTGCAAATCCAGGTTTGTCTGGAGAAGAGCGTGCAATATGGCTTCGTTTGAAGTTAATTGCTGATGCCGGGCTTGTTGGTTTACCCAATGCCGGAAAATCAACTTTTTTAGCTTCTGTAACGGCGGCAAAGCCAAAAGTTGCAGATTATCCTTTTACCACTCTACATCCTCACCTTGGTGTTGTACGAATTGATGGTCGTGAATTTGTTTTGGCTGATATTCCGGGATTGATTGAAGGAGCGCATGAAGGTGTAGGAATTGGAGACCGTTTTTTAGGACATGTGGAACGTTGTCGTGTGCTCCTTCATTTGATTTCTGCTCAAGAAGAAGATGTAGCAAAAGCATATCAAATTGTGCGTCATGAACTTGAGGCATATGGAAATAATCTAAGTGATAAAACTGAAATTGTTGCTTTAAGCCAGATAGATACTCTGACAATTGAAGAACGTGAAGCTAAACAGGAAGCTTTGCAAAGAGCAGCGGATCAACCAGTTATGATGTTTTCTGCGGTTAGTCGCGAAGGTTTAGAAAATGTGCTGCGTGCTGGTGCACATATTATTGAAATATCACGCAAAGAGGAGAACGGTGGGGATAGCAGGATTGATTGAGATGGTTGTTGGATTGCAAAAACTTACACACTATAAACGTATTGTGGTCAAGATTGGATCTGCCCTTTTGGTTGATCCTCAGGCAGGTTTACGGGTTGAATGGCTTAAAAGCTTGATCAGTGATGTTGTTGAATTGCACAAAGGAGGCGTAGAGATATTGTTGGTGTCTTCAGGTGCTATTGCTTTAGGAAGGACATTGCTACAGCTTCCTAAGGGGGCTTTGAAATTGGAAGAAAGCCAGGCATGTGCTGCTTTGGGGCAAATTGAGTTAGCAAAAACCTATGGTGATGCGCTTGCTCAACATGGGCTCAAAACAGGCCAAATTTTGCTCACTTTATTTGATACGGAGGAGCGAAGGCGTTATCTCAATGCACGTGCAACGATTGAGACGCTTTTATGTTTGGGAGCTGTGCCTGTTATTAATGAGAATGATACTGTTGCAACAACTGAAATTCGTTATGGTGATAATGATCGTTTAGCTGCGCGTGTGGCAACAATGGTGAGGGCAGATCTTTTAATACTTTTATCTGATATTGATGGTCTTTATACAAAGTCTCCCCATAGTGATCCTACGGCTGAATTTATACCTTTTGTTGCATCCATTACGCATGATATCGAAAAAATGGCAGATGTTGCTGCTTCAGAGTTTTCACGGGGAGGAATGAAGACTAAGCTTGATGCCGGAAAAATAGCTAATGCTGCTGGAACGGCGATGATTATCACCTCAGGCAAGCGTATGAATCCCCTTGCTGCAATTGACAAAGGTGAACGCAAGAGTTTTTTTGCGGCAAGTAAGAAATCTGTCAATGCTTGGAAAACATGGATTTCTGGTCATTTAGATCCATCTGGTGTTTTGACGATTGATCAAGGAGCCATTAGGGCTCTTGAAACAGGAAAATCGTTATTAGCAGCAGGGGTTATTGGCGTTGAGGGAAATTTCCAACGTGGGGATACGGTTGCAATTGTTGGTACAGATGGAGTTGAGATTGCGCGTGGACTTGTAAGCTATGACAAAGATGAGGCTGTACGCATTATAGGACATAAAAGTGAAGAAATTGAAGCTATTCTTGGGTATGAGGCGCGCTCTGCTATGGTGCATCGTAATGATATGATTGTACGTTGCTTGATCAATTCTGTTTAAAAAAGTTACTTTTGTTTTTATTGTTTTCGCAGAGTGGATAATACGATGACTTTAGAAGAACAAATGAGGAATATGGGGCAGAAAGCACGCCATGCCGCTGCAGTGTTGGCCGTTACTTCTTCTGAGCAAAAGAACAATGCATTGGAAATGATCGCTTTAAGTCTAGAGGCTCAGTCAGATAAAATTTTACGAGCGAATTGTCAAGATTTAGAGAAGGCTGCTCAGAATAATTTGAAAGCTGCAATGATTGATCGGCTAAAATTAGATGATTTGCGTTTAGGTGCAATGATAGACAGTGTTCGTCAAGTTGCTCGTTTGTCTGATCCTGTTGGGCAGGTCATGAGTGCGTGGACACGCCCTAATGGGCTTCATATAAGTCGTGTAAGGACACCTCTTGGTGTGATTGGCATTATTTATGAAAGTCGTCCAAATGTTACAGTTGATGCGAGTTCTTTGTGCTTAAAAGCAGGCAATGCTGCGATTTTGCGCGGTGGTTCGGATAGTTTTCATTCTTCACATGCTCTTCATTGTGCGTTGGTACAAGGTTTAGAGTGCTCTGGTTTACCCAAAGATGCTATCCAAATGGTTGGAACGACAGATCGTGCTGCCGTTGGGGAAATGCTCAAAGGATTGGATGGAGCGATTGATGTTATTGTGCCACGTGGTGGAAAGAGCCTTGTTGCGCGCGTTCAGTCTGATGCACGTGTTCCAATTTTTGCCCATTTAGAGGGACTTTGTCATATTTATATTGATAAATCGGCAGATTTGGATATGGCGCGTAATATTGTTTTAAATGCGAAGTTGCGTCGGACAGGGATATGCGGTGCTGTTGAGACAGTTCTCATTGACAACGAGGCATTAAAAAAGTTTCTTCCTGTTTTAACTGCTTTACAGGAGAAGGGATGTGAAATTCGTGCCACAGAAGATATTGTTTTTCTTATGCCAGATGTCAAATTAGCTTCTGAAGAAGATTGGTCGCATGAATATCTTGATGCTATTCTTTCTGTTAAAACGGTTGAGGGGGTTGAGGGAGCCATTGCTCATATCAAGCGTTATTCATCAGGACATACGGAATCGATTATTGCTGAGGATTTGGAAGTGGTGAAGGATTTTTTTAATCATTTAGATTCAGCTATTTTATTACACAATGCATCTACACAATTTGCTGATGGAGGTGAATTTGGTTTTGGAATGGAAATTGGTATCGCAACAGGAAAAATGCATGCACGTGGTCCCATAGGTGTTGAACAGCTAACATCATTTCAATATCACGTTAAAGGAAATGGTCAGGTTAGAGCTTGAAAAATCCATTTTTTCTATGGAAAAATCGTATGCCACATGTTGAAAGATCTAATGTTGTAGGTCTTTTTGGTGGTTCTTTTAATCCGCCGCATGCGGGGCATCTTCTCGTTGCAAAAATTGCCATTCGGCGTTTGCATCTTGATCAGTTATGGTGGATGGTTAGTCCTGGGAATCCTTTAAAGGATTGTACACAGTTACTCCCTTTAGAGGAGAGAATGCGATTAAGTTTTAAACTTATTGACCATCCAAAAATTCGCTTAACAGGTTTTGAACAGGCTATAGGGAGCAAAGTATCTGTAGATACGATTTTTCATATTCTTACCCATTGCAGTGGTGTAAATTTTGTATGGATTATGGGGGCAGATAGTTTTACGACGATACATCATTGGTATCGATGGCATGATATTGTTTCTATGCTTCCTATTGCGATTATTGATCGTCCTTTAGGCAATCGGTCGGCACTTTCTTCTCCTATGGCGCACATTTATAGCCAGTTTCGTTTGGACGAGAGAGAAAGTGAGCGATTACCTTTTATAAAACCACCAGTTTGGACTTATTTGCATGGACCTTTATCTTTTCAATCTTCAACAAAGCTTCGTTTGAAGAAGAATAATTTTTCTTGAACAATTTATAAGATTCTGCTTCTCTTTAGAGAAAACTTTTTACATTCTACAACAATAAGAAAGGAATATTGATCTGAAAAAAGTTGTAAAAAACCACTCTTACGATATTATGCCCTTAACAGAAAAAGAAGTTTTTTCTGTTAAGGGGAGTCTTGAAGTTATTCTCAAGAGTTTGGAAGATACAAAAGCAGAAGATATTGTTGCTATTGATATTCAAGAGAAGACATCTTTAGCTGATTATATGATCATAGCTTCAGCACATTCGCAGCGTCATGTATCTTCTGTTGCTGATCATTTATTACGTACTTGGAAAGATAGTGGGCAGGGGCTTGCGCGTGTAGAAGGGCTTGCTGGAGGTGACTGGGTATTGATTGATACAGGTGATATTATCATTCATCTTTTTCGTCCAGAAATTCGTCTTTTTTATAATTTAGAAAAGATATGGATGACTCCGGATTTAAACAATACAAAATCGGTTCTTTTCGGAGATCATTAAAATGCAAATTTCTATTTTTGCGGTTGGTCGTATGAAAAGTGGGGCGGAGCAAAAATTGGTTCAGCATTATTTGGATCGTTTTTCTAAAATTTCTGGAGATGTAGGCTTTCATTTAAAAAAGTTACAAGAGATACCAGAAAGTCGTGCTCAAACAGCTTGTCAACGTATGGAGGAAGAGGGGAGAAAACTTATTGAATTTTTACCTGAAAAATGTCGATTAATTGTGTTAGATGAGCGTGGAGAATCGATTTCTTCAACTTCTTTTTCTGAAAAATTGAGGTGTTATCGTGATGAAGGCATTCGAGATGTCGTCATTGCTTTGGGAGGACCTGATGGGCATAATGAACAAATAAGGAAGCGTGCTGATTTTCTTTTATCTTTTGGTTTGATGACGTGGCCACATCAAATTGCACGTATTCTTCTTACAGAACAACTTTACCGCGCTGTAACAATTGAAAATAATCATCCGTATCATCGTTTTTAATATTTTTGTGCAATTTTTAGCACTTATTTATATATTTATTAATAGTGTTTTAGCCGACACCATTTACAACATCTCTAATGTATACGATGAGGTGTCATGGTGTTCGCAAATGAAAAAGCTTCTTCATAGAAAGATGCGATATTTATATGGGGAATGCGTGATATTTGTCATCCTGCTCTTGAGTATGTTTTTTTGCTTTTCTGTATCGCATGCGGAAGATACAATGAGGAGTACGGAAGCACATAAAGAATTGGAAGAGATTCGCCAAAATATTTCACTTTCGCGTGAGCGTGTTGCTTTTCTTATGCATCAAGTTGAGCATTTAAAAAAAGATCAACGTGTTTTGAGAGATGCACTCATAAAGGCGGCTAAAGAAGAACGTACAGTAGCAGATGATATTGCTAAAAGGGAAGAAAAGCTTGAAAAAATGATAGAAAAGCGGGTACAAGTCTATCAAAGTTTAAAAAATCGTCGTTCTGAATTTGCGGAAGTTCTTGCAATTTTGGAACGTATGGGATTGAATCCGCCTCCTGCTCTTATGATACAGCCAGAGGACGCGTTGGCTTCTATACGTAGTTCTGTTTTATTAGGTACTGTTATTCCTCAGATGCAGGAGAAAACACGAGATTTAACAGTAAAACTCAAGGAGTTGACCAATTTGAGTAATTCCATTACTAGGGAATATACAGCATTAAAGACAAAACTGCAAAATCAAGCAGAGCAGCGAAAACGTTTAGAGCTTTTATTAGACAAAAAAAACAAACTACAAACAAAATCAGAAAAAGAACTTACAGAACAGCAACGAAAAAATATTGCTCTTGCTAAAAAAGCGCAGTCTTTGGAAGAATTGATTTTAGAGCTCGACCGTCAGTCAAAACTTAGCTCTGATGCATCAGTACAGGTACGGAAAAGTTTGCAATTGTTAGAACAGTCCAATTTTGAAAGCCGAAAAGGTTCTTTACTTTTTCCTGTTTCCGGAAAAAGAATATATCATTCTAGCAAAAGTTCGCAGATTACGCGCTTTGGTGAAACGATAGAAACAGAGTCAGGAGCTGTTGTTATATCACCTGTAGATGCTTTTGTTGCTTTTGCTGGGCCATTTCGTTCTTACGGACATTTAATCATTCTCAATGTTGGAAATGGTTATCATATCATTCTTACTGGAATGTCGAGAATTAATGTAAAACAGGGGCAGTTTGTTCTTTCAGGTGAGCCTCTGGGTATAATGGAGATGCAATTTATTTCAAACAGTGTTGCATTGGATATAGGAAAAACTTCTCCAATGCTTTACATTGAGTTTAGAAAGCAGGGAAAACCTGTAAATCCAACTCCTTGGTGGCAGACTGAAAAAATAAGAAGGAGCCAAAATGATTCGTAAAGTTATTCTTTTGGTCGCTGGGGTATTGCTCGGCGCCTGTTCAATGGTTATGGTGCAGTCTGTTGCTGCGAATAATGAAGATAATGCATATAAAAAGCTAGCTATATTTGGCGATGTTTTTGAGCGCGTGCGTATGCAATATGTTACAGTTCCAGATGATAAAAAGCTGATTGAAAATGCTATCAATGGCATGCTCACATCGCTTGACCCTCATTCATCTTATTTGAATGCTGAAGAAGCCAAGGATATGCGGGATTCTACGAAAGGAGAATTCGGAGGTCTTGGTATTGAGGTCACTATGGAAAAAAACTTAATTAAAGTTGTTTCACCAATGGATGATACTCCCGCTTCAAAAGCAGGTATTCTAGCAGGAGACCTTATTTCAAAAATTGATGATGTACAAACGAATGGTCAAACATTGAATGAAGCTGTTAATAAGATGCGAGGTGCTCCTGGAACACCAATTACCTTAACAATTATTCGTTCTGGCGTTGATAAGCCATTTGAAGTGAAGATTATTCGTGATATTATCAAAGTAAAAGCGGTAAAATATCGGGTTGAGGGTGACATTGGATATGTGAGAGTTATTCAGTTTTCTGAGCAGACATTAAATAATCTTCTAGCGGCAATTAAAGATATCCAATCTAAAATTCCTGAAGATAAGCTAAAAGGTTACGTTCTTGATTTGCGGCTTAATCCGGGTGGTCTTTTAGATCAAGCTGTTAATGTTTCGAGCGCTTTTCTCAATAAGGGTGAGATTGTGTCAACTCGTGGGCGCAAAAAAAGTGATGTGACGAGATTTGATGCAAAGCCAGGTGATGTCATCAATGGAAAACCGCTCATTGTTCTCATTAATGGTGGTTCGGCAAGTGCTTCTGAAATTGTTGCGGGTGCATTACAAGATCATCGTCGTGCAACAATTTTAGGGACGCAGTCTTTTGGTAAAGGGTCTGTTCAAACAATTATTCCTTTGGGTGAAAATGGAGCTTTACGCTTAACAACAGCACTTTATTATACGCCATCTGGCACTTCTATTCAAGGAACAGGGATCACGCCTGATATTATTGTAGAGCAGCCACTTCCTGAAAAATATAAGGGTTATGATGTAAAAGTTGGTGAGTCTGCATTAAAAGGACATATCAAAGGAAAACGAGAGAGTAATAAAGGATCTGGTTCAGCTGCTTTTGTTCCCCAAGACCCTAAGGATGATATTCAATTGAATGAGGCTTATAAATTATTACGAGGTGAAATGGCAAATGCAGCATTTCCACCAGATCCCAATAAGGATGTGTTAAAGTGAGAATTGATATCTATAGCTTGCGATTTTGAGGAATATTAAATGGATGCAGGTATTAATTTGAAGATTCTTCCATATCGCAAATGTGTTGGGATTGTTATCTTTAATCATGAGGGTAAAGTGTGGGTTGGGCGTCGTTTAATGATGCCCATTCATGCAGATGCAGATATTGACATATCTCATCGTTGGCAGCTTCCTCAAGGAGGGATTGATGAAGATGAAAAACCATTAGATGCGGCATATCGTGAACTTTATGAAGAAACGGGTATTCGATCTGTAAAGTTGATTAAAGAAGCACAAAATTGGTTCCATTATGATTTTCCACAAGAACTTATTGGGTGCACATTAAGCAATAAATATCGTGGGCAAATACAAAAGTGGTTTGCTTTCCAGTTTACAGGAAAGCTTTCTGAAATTGCGATTAATCCGCCACCAGATGGCAATAAAGCGGAATTCGATCAATGGAAATGGATTGATCTAGAAACCCTTCCGTTGATTGCTGTTTCTTTTAAAAAGCACGTTTATACGAAAGTTGTCAGTGAATTTCGAGGTAGCCTTAGACCATTATAAAAGCTATATGATTATGAGAAAGTATTTTTTATTAAGGTGCTTTATATTATTTATAAATAATAACCATGTTTCTCTTTTATGTAAAGAACAGGAATATAAAATGAAAAAATTATTTAATTTACTTATAGTTTTTACTCTCTTGAGTATTTCATCTGTTGCATTTGCAACAAGTTCAAAACCTCCTGCATCAAAAGATGCGGCAGCAACATTGCCAAATGGAGCTTCTTCTTTGACTGAAACCTACGGTTTGTGGACTATTAACTGTGGTATACAAGAAGGGAAAAGAATTTGTTTTATGCACCGTCAAGAAGTGAATGAGCAGGGGCGTGTTGTTGTGGCTATGGGTCTTACTCTCGATGCTGAGGGTGTTGTATCTGGTAATTTAACAGTTCCTTTTGGCATTTTGGTTTCTAAGCCTGTTCGTTTACAAGTTGATGAGGGAAAAGCTGTTATCGAAACCGGTATCCGGACTTGTGTACCAGCAGGTTGTGTGGTTCCTGTCGTTTTTGACAAAAATCACGTAGCAGCTTTACGTTCTGGAAAACAGTTAAAGTTGGCGATGACAATTGCTGCTGCAGGTGAACCAGCTTTGAATGATTTATTTGTTCAGCTAGATGGTTTTAGCAATGCTCTTAACCGTTTAACTGCTTTGCAGAAATAATTTTAAAAATAAACTAAAAACGGCCTTTTAAGTCCGTTTTTAGTTTGTTTGTTTTTTATATATTAATAATTAAAACGATGAGATTTAAGATTAATTCTATAAGGGATATTCAGAGTTTTTTAAGTTCTCAGATTTTTTGCCGTTTCTTCTATTTTTATGTGCTATTTTTAATTTTGATATTTGTTTTTTAACTGCATCGTCATTAAGTAGAGAGATGAAGAATTTAGATGTCTGGTTTTTATTCAAGAAAAAAGAATATTAAAATATAAAACCATTGTTTGATACACATATTTACTGTAATGAAGGCCTTCTATACGCTCTTCTGTTTCCTTGATTGAAAGGGATAACGCATGATTTATGCATTGCTTAGAGCAATTGATTTGATTTTTGAAATTTATATTGATATTTTAATCGCTAGTGTCGTTTTTTCTTGGCTTTATGTCTTTAATATCATAAATTCGCGCAATCGCTTTGTTGTTTTGATAGGAAGCTTTCTATATCGTCTTACAAATCCCGTTCTAAGCCGTATCCGGAAAATTTTACCAAATTTGGGAACGATTGATATTTCACCTATTGTAGTGTTCATTATTATTTATTTTATTCGTGTTTTCATGTGGCGCGTTTACGCAAACATATATGTATAGAAATATTACTTGAGGCGAATACATGTTTTATCAAGTTGATAAAAATAACTTGATTTTGTTTGTATATCTCATTCCCAAATCATCCGTTGACAAAATAATAGGGATTGAATGTAGGGATGGTGAAAAACAATATCTGGTTATACGCCTTCGTGCTGTTCCTGAAGATGGAAAAGCAAATAAAGCTCTCATTAAATTTCTTGCGAAGCAGTGGAAGATTTCAGCTTCTTCTATTTCTCTGAAAAGCGGCGCAACATCTCGCTACAAACAACTTTACTTTTCGACACATTTAGAAGAATTACAGCAGATATGGCAATCCCTCACAGAGTATATGTCGCAGAAGAAATAAATAATAAAGCCTATAAAAA
Source organism: Bartonella sp. TT119HLJHH (assembly GCF_042193385.1). Taxonomy (NCBI): domain Bacteria; kingdom Pseudomonadati; phylum Pseudomonadota; class Alphaproteobacteria; order Hyphomicrobiales; family Bartonellaceae; genus Bartonella; species Bartonella sp. TT119HLJHH. The sequence goes on from NZ_JBHILS010000006.1 coordinate 14,144, forward strand.
CAGGCTTTATTTTATTAGAATTGTTATATTTCTTTATTGCGTTCAACAGCTTGCTTAATCAATTCATAAGCAAAGTTTTTATCACGCCATCCTTCAATTTTAGCCCATTTTCCAGGTTCCAGATCTTTGTAATGCTTGAAGAAATGTTCAATTTGTTTGAGTGTAATCTCGGGCAGATCTGTATAGTCATGAATATTGATATAGCGTTTTGTTAATTTTGTAGTGGGAATGGCAATAATTTTTTCATCTTTACCACCATCATCTTCCATCATTAGAGCTCCGATGGGGCGAACATTGATCACACAACCAGGCATAAGTGGACGGGTATTACAGATAAGGACATCAATAGGATCACCATCATCTGAAAGCGTATGAGGGACAAAACCGTAATTTCCAGGATAAACCATCGATGTATGAAGAAAACGGTCAACAAATAATGCGCCCGATTTTTTATCCATCTCATATTTTATTGGTTGACCACCAAGAGAGACTTCCACAATAACATTAATATCTTCTGGTGGGTTTTTACCCACGGGTATTTCCTTAATATTCATAAAGACATCCTTTCTGGGATAGGGTGGGGCTCAATACAATCAAGTGTTTTACCAAAGAGATTGTAAAATTAGCTTGAAATTGATGCACGTGTTTTTTCAAAACGTTTACGTTCATTGGGATCAAGATAGAGCTTGCGGAGACGAATATTTTTAGGGGTCACCTCCACAAGTTCATCATCTTGTATCCACGATAAGGCGCGTTCTAACGTCATTTTAATGGGAGGCGTTAGCTTTACGGCTTCATCTTTTCCAGAAGCGCGCATATTGGTGAGTTTTTTTCCTTTTAACACATTGACTTCTAAGTCATTATCCCGTGAGTGGATGCCAATAATCATACCTTGATAGACTTTCACACCCGCATCGATAATCATAGGTCCACGATCTTCAAGATTAAAAAGAGCATAAGCGACAGATTCACCGTTGTCATTTGAAATCATAACACCATTAACACGACCAGCAATGTCTCCTTTATAAGGTTCATATGCATGGAAAAGGCGATTCATAATTGCTGTACCACGTGTGTCCGTTAAAAGTTCAGATTGATAACCAATGAGTCCTCGGGTTGGTGCATAAAAGACAAGGCGGACACGATTACCTCCAGAAGGACGTAATTCCACCATTTCACCTTTACGTTCAGACATTTTTTGTACAACAGTACCGGAATATTCTTCATCAACATCGATAACAACTTCTTCGATTGGCTCAAGAGTTATTCCATTTTCATCTTTTTGCATAACAACACGTGGACGTGAAACACTAAGTTCAAATCCTTCACGGCGCATATTTTCAATGAGAACTGCAAGCTGTAATTCTCCTCGTCCTGAAACGTAGAAAGAATCTTTATCGGCAGATTCTTCAATTTTAAGAGCGACATTGCCTTCTGCTTCTTTTAACAAACGGTCACGGATGACACGGCTTGTTACTTTATCGCCTTCAGTTCCAGCAAGGGGACTATCGTTGACAAGAAAACTCATAGTAACAGTAGGAGGATCAATTGGTTGCGCAGTAAGGGGTTCATTGACAGCTGGATCACAGAAAGTATCCGCAACGGTACCTTTTTGTAGACCAGCAATCGCAACAATATCACCCGCACTTCCTTCTTCAATAGGTTGCCGTTCTAGACCACGAAATGCTAAAATTTTTGAAATACGCCCAGTTTCTAAAAGTTTTCCATCTTGTCCAAGAACTTTGACATTTTGATTGGGTTTTAGAGATCCAGAATGAATTCGCCCTGTAATAATTCGTCCCAAAAACGGATCCGCTTCAAGAATAGTTCCAATCATGCGAAAAGGTCCTTCTGCTACACTAGGAGAAGGGACATGCCGCGTTACAAGGTCAAATAAAGGACCTAATCCCTGATCTTTTGGTCCCTCTGGGGCTTCAGCCATCCATCCATCGCGTCCAGATCCATAAAGAATAGGAAAATCAAGCTGTTCATCGGTTGCATCAAGAGCAGCGAAAAGGTCAAAAACCTCATTAATGACTTCATCAACGCGTGCATCTGGTCGGTCAATTTTATTAATAGCAACAATAGGGCGCAATCCTACTTTCAATGCTTTGCCAACAACAAATTTTGTTTGTGGCATTGGTCCTTCAGCAGCATCAACAAGTACAATGGCTCCATCAACCATATTGAGGATGCGTTCAACTTCTCCACCAAAGTCGGCGTGTCCTGGTGTATCAACAATATTAATTCGAGTATCTTTCCAAACAACAGATGTCACTTTCGCTAGGATTGTAATTCCGCGTTCTTTCTCAATATCGTTGGAATCCATCATACGTTCGCTTGTACGCTGATTATCACGGAAGTTTCCTGATTGCTTGAGAAGTCCGTCTACAAGCGTTGTTTTCCCATGGTCAACGTGGGCAATGATGGCAATGTTACGCAATTGCATAAATTTTCTTCTTTTCGTTTAATGAAATTTCATTTGAGGCAAAGTCTTTACATTCTTTGCCTGACTATTAAAAAACCTTTTACATGTTTTTTTATAATTTTGGAAGATGGAGGCAATATTTTTATGGCAAAACTATTTATCCAAGTCTTTAAGGCTCTATTAAGCTTCAATTGCTGGAGCTTTGTAAAAGGATTTTTATAGTACGTATGTTCTATTCTCGAGCTAAGAATTATCCAAAAAACACCGTCAACTTGATTTCTATCAATATGACACAAGGAATTTATATGAGCTCTTGTAAGAGTAAGTATAAAGCTAGCCGTATTATTGTTGTTGTTTTGCAAAGAGATTGATAAAAATCCGGAATATCTCTCAATCCATAGCCAATTTATTGACAACTGTACAACATTCTTATTCTATAACTTGTCAATCAAAATCCAGATCTAATGCAACCGTGTATTTGAGGTAAATATTGAGATGATTAAGAATTTTATAAGAAGTTCTAGCTTTTGTATGCCAGATTGGGCAAGAGTTATATCTGTTTGATTTATTTATGAACCCAGAATACAGTCTTATTTAGAAAGAATATGAAGGCATCCAAAGAAAATGTCCATCTTTGCCGTTAATCCAATTTATGCTTTCAAAGGCATCTAAAGTAATATCTTTTAAACCATGGAGATAGTGCCTTGCCACTCACACTTTTGTTAATCGTATTCTCTAATAGGAGCATGCTTTTCATGCCAAACAGAACACTTTAAACAGAATATACTTATTGTTACATATTCATGTACTTAAGAGAGATTGCTTAACGTACACTACATCCATTCCATGATAGGGCTCATAAATGATATAATATACGCGAATAGTATACTATTAACGCCTTTGTGAAAAAATATAAAGCTGTTGAGCATTATCATTATTATTCTTTCTCAGCTGTCAATATTGCGCCAGTTTTTGATACGAGAAAGAAGATATAAGAAGTATTTTATTTTTTCTTGAATAGTTTTTAGCCATACACCGATCTCGTTTGTGACTGGCAAGAAGATGACTTTAATCGATTTAATATGAGAAGCTTTATGATGAGGTAAATTTACGTTATTCAGAGCTGTTATTCAAAAAAAATAATAAATTATCTATGGAGCGGTGTGTTAGAAAACAAATAATAGAGTTTATTCTCTTATGGAAAGATCTTAGGTTACATTATAAGATCTTTCCAGAAGAAAAAGTTTTTACTTTATATGTTTAAAGAAGAGTTCCTGACAAAATGAGGGAAGCTACAGAAAAATAGATTATAATGCCCATGACATCTACTAAAGTTGCCACAAAAGGAGCAGAAGCACTTGCTGGATCAAATTTTAAACCTTTAAGAATAAAAGGCAACATAGATCCAGAAAGAGAACCAAAGGTAACGATTCCAACTAAAGCTGTACCCACTGTTGTCGAAATAGCAATCCAATGTTGGCCATAGTCGTAGATACCCAGTTTTTGCCAAAGAGCAATGCGCGTAACACCAATAATTCCTAGTAAGAGACCAAGGGATAGTCCTGTTGGAATTTCACGAATGATCACTTTCCACCAGTCTTTCAACGTGAGTTCACGTAAAGCCAATGCACGGATAATAAGGGATGTAGCTTGTGAGCCGGAATTTCCTCCTGAGCTCATAATGAGAGGTATGAACAGTGTAAGAATAATCGCTTTTTCGAGTTCTGTTTCGAAATGTTGCATAGCGCTTGCTGTCAGCATTTCACCGATAAAGAGTAAAGCGAGCCATCCGCCACGTTTTTTCATCATTTCAGGAAACTTAATTTGCATATAGGGCTTATTAAGCGCTTCCATACCCCCAAATTTATAGGCATCTTCATTCATCTCATCGACCATAGTATCAAGCACGTCATCAACGGTTACAATGCCAATGACATGGTTACTTTCATCAACTACAGGCACAGAGAGAAGATCATGGCGCTGGAAAAGGCGTGCGATATCTTCATGATGTGTGAAGGGCGATATTGTAATGGGCGAGTCATGGGTAGGGACATTAAGAATTAGTTCATCAGGTGAGGCAAGAATAAGGTTACGCAGGGAAACAGCTTTGAGAAGAGTACCTGTTTTAGGGTCAATTACATAGCTGGTATAAACTGTTTCACGTGTCCGCTCGACCTCACGGATGTGATCCAAAGTTTTTTGTATGGTCCAGTTTGAAGGAACGGCTATAAATTCTGTTGTCATCAGTGCCCCTGCTGTATGGTCAGGATAACTGGTGAGTTTTTTAAGTTCAGCGCGCGTTAAGGGGTTAAGCAAGGCATAAAGTCGTGTGCGGGTTTCTTTATCCATTTCTTGAAAGACGTCTGCAGCCGCATCGGCAGACATGCCATCAAGAATTTCAACAGCACGATTTATAGGGAGAAGTTCTAGGATGGCAGCAGGTTGCTCAAGCTCTGGTTTATCAAAAAGTTCGATAACATAATCAAGAGGCAGAAGACTAAGAATAGTTACACGTTCCATGATATCGAGGTCATTTATGATATCAATAGAGTCTGCAAAATGCTGGTTCTTTAACTTTTCAGCAAGAGCTTCAGGAGAAAAATTTTTGAAGTCGAAGGCCGTTTTGATTTCAGTCATGATAAAGTACCTCCTGAAGAGTTGGAGAGTTGTAAATCTAGATAATAGATGAGATAAAAACAAAAGTTTATGGAAGATTTAAAAAAACTCCCCAGCTATATTCCCAATTGTTAATATTTGCAGTAAAGTCAAGGGTAAATTATAAGTTATAAACAAGTTTCTGAATCACTAAAACGAGAATACAGCTTAATTTGAGGATAATATAAAAGCGTAAATGTAAAAATCAGTTCTGATTTTTACCATCATTTCTTTAATGCAGTTTTGCGATTTTCAGGTTTTTTATTCAATAGCGTTTTGAAAGGTAGTTTTGAAACTCACGAGATAGTTTTAGTATGTTATCAATTTGTGTTGTAAAGATAATTGTTACAGTTTAAATTTATAATGGAGATATAAAGTATTATGGCAAAAGAAGCAGTGCTGGAGTGGAAGGGATTTTCATGTCTTCCTGATTTTTCTTCTATAAGTGATGAAGATTTTAAACCCGCTTTTGAACAGGCACTTCAAGAAGCCGAAGAAGAACTAGAGGCGATTGCGATGGTGCAAGAACCACCAACGCTTGAGAATTTTTTACAGCCTTTTGAGCTTTGCGGCAAAGCGCTTGATCGTGTCTGTTCGATATTTTTCTTACGCACCAGTGCTCATACGAATGTATTAATTCAACAGCTAGAGCAAGAGTTCGTTGTAAAACTTTCTCGTTATTCTTCAAAAATGATGATGGATGCGCGGATATTTGCGAAAATAGATGTGCTTTATAAACAGTCGCAGCTGGGCATATTTGAGAGTGAAACAACACGTGTTCTTGAATTATGGTGGAAAAAGTTTGTTTGTCATGGGGCAAAACTCGATGAAAAAGCTAAGAAACGGCTTTTGGAAATTAATGAAAGACTTGCTTTTTTAAATGCTACTTTTGGACAAAATGTCTTAAATGATGAAGCTGAATGGATTCTGTTTTTAAAACAAACAGACTTATCTGGTTTACCACAAGATCTCATTGCTTCAATGAAGGAAATTGCGTGTGAAAGAGGCAATGAAGAAGCCTATGCATTAACATTAGCACGCTCGATTATTGAACCTTTTTTAAAATTCTCTGATCGTCGTGATTTGCGTGAGGTTGCATTCCAAGCTTGGGCTAAACGTGGTGAAAATAATAACAAGAATGATAATCGAACCATTATTTTAGAGATTGTTGCGCTTCGAGATGAGCAAGCTAAATTATTGGGATATAAATCTTTTGCAGATTTAAAACTCGATAATACCATGGCTAAAAGTGTTGATTCAGTTATGGATTTGCTTATGCCTGTATGGGAGCGAGCAAGAGTGAAGGCTTCTACTGAGCAAATTGAATTACAAAATTTTGCCAATAATCAGGGCAGCAATGAATCTTTAGCCGCTTCAGATTGGCGTTATTATTCTGAAAAACTTCGCACTGAAAAATTTTCTTTCGATGGCGCTGAAATTAAATATTATTTTCAGCTTGATCGTATGATTAAAGCAGCTTTTGGAGTAGCAGAAAAACTCTTTGGCATTACATTTGAAGAAAAAAATTCTATTACACTTTGGCATCCTGATGCACGTTTGTGGGAAGTAAAGAAATCTGATGGAAGCTTGCTTGGGCATTTTATTGGTGATTATTTTGCGCGTTCTTCAAAACGCTCTGGTGCGTGGATGAGTAGTTTGCAATCACAACATAAATTGGATGGCGGCCAAAAGCCTATTATCTACAATGTTTGTAATTTTGCTAAACCACCCAAAGGGGAAGTTGCTCTTTTATCACTTGATGATGCACGTACGCTTTTCCATGAATTTGGGCATGCATTGCATGGTTTGCTTTCTGATGTAACATGGCCATCTGTGTCGGGAACATCTGTTTCACGTGATTTTGTTGAGCTACCTTCTCAACTTTACGAACATTGGTTAACCGTACCAGAGATATTAAAATCTTATGCTATACATACAAAAACAGGTCTTCCTATGCCACAAGAGTTGATAGATAAAGTTTTAGCAGCACAGACATTTAATGCTGGATTTTCTGCGGTTGAATTTATTTCATCAGCTTTAGTGGATATGGCTTTTCATCAAGGCGAAACAGTAACTGATCCAACAATTTTTGAACATAAAGAATTGGAAAAGTTACAAATGCCAGATACAATTATTATGCGTCATCGTCCTCCACATTTTATGCATGTATTTGCAGGGGATGGTTATGCCGCTGGTTACTATTCTTATATGTGGTCAGAAGTGCTTGATGCTGATGCTTTTCAGGCTTTTGAAGAAACGGGAGATGTTTTTAATTCAGAACTTGCTGATAAGTTGAAACGTTTTATTTACTCCGCTGGAGGAAGTCGTGATCCAGAGGAGCTTTATAAAGCTTTTCGGGGACGGATGCCTTTACCAGAGGCAATGATTAACAAACGTGGTCTGTAAGATATAACGGTATGGTTAGCACCATGCCGTTTTCATATTCTTTGGAAGGATGTGGTTGCGATTTATGCAAATTCTCTCTGCATTATAGCTCTGTAAACAGAGTTTTTTATCTTATTCGCTTTTTGTTTATAGAGGAAATTAGATTTTGTATTTTAAATAGACATTATGGGAAAGAAAAATTATCAGCCCGATCTTTTTGATGCCCATTTGGTGGAAACCATGATTTTTTTATAAAACTTGACGTTCTTCTGCCTAGAAGGTGGGTATTTTGTTGTACCATATCATCGAGGCTCATTGGAGGCTGGCGTATAATATTACTTGACTCTTGATTATTTGGCTCTTGTATAAGTTTTTGAATAGCTTTATCGGTTGAGTATGAATTTTCATGAGAAAAGGCATGAAAATTTAAAATATTTTTCAATGGTTTTTCTAAATAAGAGGCAAGTTTTTTCTTTCCTTCAGAGGTGAAATACATGCCATTATTGGTGCGTAATTTGGTTATTTTCCCATTAATATCATAGCCTGAAAAAGAAAAATTTCCTTCTTCATCACTAAAGCCGCTCCAGATATCGAGAAAATACCCTCCTGCTGTTTCGGTTTCTTGTTTATAGAGCGCATTAAAAATTTTCATTTTTTGTGTCAAAAGATCATTTCCAAAAGAAGGCTGACCTATCCATATCCATGATTTTCCAGAGGCATGAAGACTTTCAGCAATTTCGATAATTCTTTGTTTGTAGATGCGCATCCATTCTGACTGATCTGTGTTAATCATGTTATGAGAGTCTGTGATGGGTTGATTATCATTTGCACCGATCATCATGATAATAACATCGGGATTATTTTGATCAATGAGTTTAGAAATATTGCCTTGCCAAGAATAATAATCCGTTCGAACTAAGCCGGAAGCTGGTACTGTGTTGTTCATGATAACGATATCGCTATTATTTATAAAAGACTTCTTAAGTGCATCGGCAACAGCAGAAGCTGCAAAATCCCCTATGACAAGAATGCGCTTTGCATTCTCATTTTTTAGCTTTTGTATGTTTTTTTGTGTTACGATCTTTTTTTGCGGCTTGTCTATTTTTTGTTCTATAATTTGCGGTGGCTGCTGTGTCTGTTTGTTTTGTTGTGACAACCATTTGAAGAAGTTCGTTGCTTTACTTGGGGATGGCTGTAAGATCCCCACAATAGAAAGTGAAAACAGCAATAATGTCAAGTATATCAGGCGAAAAGAAGACAAAACCTTAGTCTCTCTTATTGTTTGCGAAGGAGAAAAAGCACTTGAGATGATGGATATCCATTTGCTTTTAGTCCGTGACGGAGTTGAAAAGCTTTAATTGCTTCGCGAGAGGCTGTTCCGATTTTTCCATCAACATTCCCTTTATAATAGCCCAGTGCCCTTAAGCGCGATTGCAGTTCTTTACATTCTTGGAAAGTAATAGATTGAAAAGGTCTTTGCCAATCATGCACCAATCCAGGATGTCCAGCGATGCGATCAGCAAGAAGGGCAACAGCAAGAGCATAACGATCGGCATTATTATAATGTTTCAGAACAAAGAAATTTTTTGTGACTAAAAATATAGGTCCTTTTTCTCCATCTGGATATTTTAATATTGCTTGTTCAGCTAATGTAGGAAGAGGATGCCCATTTGCGTGTTTTACACCTAATTTTTTCCATTGTTCAAAGGAATACCAGCCTTCAGGAAGGTTTTTCCCCTGCGGCACTTTTACTTCTACTCCCCAAATAAGATTAGGTTTCCAGCCATTTTTATGGAGAAGGTTAGCAGCAGTAGCAAGAGCATCGGGAACAGAGTTCCAAATATCACGCCGTCCATCTTGGTCCATATCAACAGCATAGGCGAGATAACTGCTTGGAATAAATTGTGTATGCCCCAATGCGCCGGCCCAAGATCCAGTAAGTTGAGAGCGGTTAATTTCGCCACTTTGTAGAATTTTCAGAGCAGCAATCAGCTGTGTATATGCATATTTTGCACGTTTTTTATCAGCATAGGCTAGCGTTGCAAGGGAGCGAATGGTATCACGCATTACACTTTTATTGGTTAAAACTTTCCCATAATTGCTTTCCATTGACCAAATAGCAAGCAGAATATTGCGGTCCACACCAAAACGTTTTTCAATTTGAAGAAGCCATTTGTTCCATTTTTGAGTTTGGCGCCGTCCTTCCTCAATTGCAATATCATGGACACGATTATCGAAATAGTTCCATGAAGGAGCAACAAATTCCGGTTGGTATGCGGCGCTTTTTAGAACTTCTGGATCAATGGCATTAACACCTTTAAACGCCATATGAAACGTAGAAGGAGTAATATTTTGAGCAATAGCTATTTTTTTAAACTCTTGAATCCAATGTTTAAATCCGCTGTCAGCATATGAAAGGGGTGCAAAAAACATTAAAAAAGCAGAAAAAATAACGGCAGAGCCAGTGAGAAGAGTTCTCCAAGCTATTGACTTCTCTAAAAAAGAGAAAGTCTTCAATTCTGTTTTTTGCATTTTGAAATCCCCATTAATATTCAATTCATTAGATGTGCAATAACTTTATTTTGTATTTAGTTTAATCGATAATATGATCAAGAAGAGGAGAAAACTGAAATAAATAATTCGTTTTAATCCCTTCAATAAATTCTCAGACTCTTTTTACATTTTTGATTGCCCATTATAATGATAATCAAAACAATAAGATATCTTTTTTACCATTTCGTAAAAACATATGATAAATAAAACAAAAAAGTTATATGAATTCATTGAGGAGGGTGAGTGTGCGTAAAATCCGGAAAGCAGTATTCCCAGTAGCAGGTCTTGGTACGCGTTTTCTTCCTGCGACAAAAACGATTCCTAAAGAAATGCTAACAGTTGTTGATAAACCTGTTATTCAATATGTTATGGATGAGGCGAGGGAAGCTGGTATTGAGCATTTTATTTTTGTAACTGGACGTAACAAAGCCGTTATTGAGGATTATTTTGATGAGCAAGTTGAATTATATACGACACTTGCTGAATGTGGAAAGAAAGAAGATCTTGCACATTTATACCGTTTACAGCCATTACCAGGGTCAACTTCTTTCACTCGGCAACAACAACCTTTGGGATTAGGGCATGCTCTTTGGTGTGCACGTGAATTAGTTGCAGGGGAACCTTTTGCTTTGTTATTACCGGATATGTTGATACAAGCGAAAAAGGGCTGTCTTTCTGAAATGATGAGCCTTTATGAAAAGGTGGGTGGGGGAAATATTATAGCAGTTCAGGAATGCGATCCTAGAGAAACACATAAATATGGTATTGTTGGGAAAGGAAAACAGATTGCAAATGGTTTTGAAATCACAAAAATGGTAGAGAAACCAGCACAAGGAACGGCACCATCAAATTTATATATCAATGGACGTTATATTTTGCAGCCAGAAATTTTTAATATTCTTTCCACTCAAGAACGAGGAGCAGGAAATGAAATTCAATTAACAGATGCGATGATACGGCTTTCAAACGAACAGAATTTTTGGGGTTTGCAATTAGAAGGGCGCACTTTTGATTGCGGTTCTAAAGCTGGTTTTATTGAAGCTAATGTTGCATTTTCTTTAGCCCGCGCTGATATGCACAGCCACATTTCTGCCTCATTGAAAAATTTATTGGAAACCATTAAAATTGAAAATGATGTAGATTTCTCATTTAATTTTATTGATCGAATTTGATTATGACCAGACCATCTCCTCATGTGGCTTTGCAAGGTGCTGTTGCATCGGCGCTTAAAACACTTGCAAGTGAAAAGCAAGGGCTTAAAGCCCTTGAAGAAGCTCTTCTTGGAAGTCTTTCTTCTTCTTTTGAAGCAGCTGTTCAAACTATTAGAAATGCCCGTGGACATGTGGTCATTACTGGTCTTGGGAAAAGTGGTCATATAGGGACAAAAATTGCAGCAACCTTAGCTTCAACAGGAACACCGGCTTTTTTTGTTCATGCTGCAGAAGCCAATCACGGTGATCTTGGTATGATTGGATCTGATGATGTTATTCTTGCTTTATCATGGTCTGGTGAAACTCAAGAGTTAAGTGGCATTATGAGCTATGCTGCACGTTTTCGTATCCCCCTTATTGCAATGACATCAAGTGAGCATTCTGTGTTAGGACGACAAGCTGATATTGTGCTATTATTACCAAAGATAGAAGAGGCTTGTCCCCATGGTTTAGCGCCTACAACTTCAACAATTATGCAATTGGCAATGGGAGATGCATTAGCGGTTTCTCTCTTAGAAATGCGTGGTTTTACCGCAACGGATTTCAAAATATATCATCCTGGTGGTTCTCTTGGTGCAAGCCTCAAATATGTGCGTGATATTATGCATGAGGGTGATAGTATTCCTTTGGTTATGCAGGGAACAGCTATGACTGAAGCGATGAATGTTTTGGTAAAAAAACATTTTGGTTGTGTTGGTGTTGTGAATCAGGAAGGTGAACTAATCGGCATTGTAACTGATGGCGATCTTGCACGTAACATTCATTTTAATTTATCAAAATTTAATGTTGACGAGGTGATGACCAAAGCTCCTAAAGTTGTAAAGCCAAATACACTTGTTGGTGCAGCAACAGCTTTTATTAATGATCATCAGATTGGTGCATTTTTTGTGGTTGAAGATAAAAAACCGATAGGAATTGTTCATTTTCATGATCTTTTGCGCATTGGCGCTGCTTAGATTAAAGTTCCCTACCAAAAAAATGTTATTTTAGGTTAAAATAGATTGAATGATACAAAGTTATAATTTTTTGTGAAATGAGTTTGCTTATGTTTTGTAGAAGAAAATGAGTGTTTTGCGCATTTCATAATGTTTAAAAAATCCTATGGATAGAGATTGTAACAGTCTCTTTGCATATTTTAGAGAGGATTTCCTATTAGGAGGAGAAAGGATATCGCCTCCTGCTTAATGTATGTGCTCCCTCTGTTCTTAAGAGAGGCTTCCCTTGTACTTTGTTAAGATTTTCTCTGAAGAAAAAACTGAGCTCCTGTATGTGAGGTGCAGAGAAGTTGTGTGGCGTCATATGACATTGTACAATTGACTCTAGAAATTGTTCCACGGAGAATAGAGCGTATTTCAATTTCTATATTTTGAGCATTGAGATAATTATATGTCCCTTCTGATAGTTTTTCTTCTGTATCTGCTGCATGCGTTTCAAAAACACCATTGTGGAAAGAAGAAATAATACCATTCTCATCAATCCATTTTCCATCAATTCCAGTTGGCATATTTGAGTTATAATATTGCGAAAAGTTACAGGCACTTAACAGCAAGGTGGTGATTGTAAGACATAAAATATGATAGGTATGTTTCATTTATTGCACTCTATTTAGATTATTTTGCTCTCTAGTTTCTATAACATTATTAAATTACCTCATGAGTCAATATGAAAAATTTGATGAAAATCAATGAAAAAGCAAAAAAATGGAAAAAAATGCCTTAATGTTGTATTTAATTGACAGCTTGATAAAGTTCGTAAGTGAAACACAAGAGGTGAAATATTTCTTATGGTTTACAACAATTTTTATATTAAGCTGCTGAGTAGTCTCAAAGGAGATTATTGACATTATGGTTGGTCCCATTCTTGTTGCGAGTGAAGATTATGGAAGACGTATAGAACTTTCTGCTATGCTGCGAGGTTTTGGTTATCGTGTCATTGAAGCAGAAAATGGTCTCCGTACGATTGATCTTTTACATAGGCGTAAAAACATTGTGCTTGCACTCCTTGATGTCGTTATGAGTGATTTGAGTGTGAGCGATTTGATTAAAATGATTAGAGTTGCTGGTGTTTCTGTTCCTATTGTCGTTATAGCACAACAAGAGAATCAGCATTTACTCCAGAAAGCTTTAACAGCTGGAGCGATTGATTATTGGATCCATCCAGTAACATTATTACGCGTAAGAGTTACTTTGGATATCCTTGCTCTTATTTCTGCCTTGGAGCATGAGGTGCGAGATATTCGGCGAAAAAAAGAGAATCATTTACGGTTTTCTGATCTTTGCGTAAAAAGTAGAGCTATGCAGATAGTGTTAGAACAATCGAGACAAGCAGCAACTTCTTTACAGAATCTTTTGATAGAGGGGGAAGCTGGAACAGGACGTGAGACATTAGCTCGGATTATTCATCATGAGGGATTATTCTCGGAGGGTGTTTTTATTCGCTTTCAATGTTCAGCTATCGTTGATCCAGAAGAAGAAAATCAGCAGTGGTTTAAAGAATTCCTGCCATTGGTTTCTTCTCTTGAAAAAGGGACACTTTGCCTTTGTGATATTGATCGACTTGAGCCCATACAGCAAAAACGGTTTGCTCATTACCTTAAAGAAAGGGAAAGGGATACAAAAGGAGATTTTTTTCCTTTCCGGATCATCGCTATTTCAACATCGCGTTTAAAGGACTTGGTTAATGAGAACTTTTTTTTGCATAGTTTGTTTGAACAATTTTCTCATTTGTCTATTAGCGTCCCTGCTTTACGAGAATTAAGGGATGATTTTCCAGAGATCACACAACGTTTGATTGATCGCATTATTACAGAAACAGGGCGATCACATGTCCATGGTTTAGCAGGCTCTGCTCTTTCCTTGCTTATGCAGTATGATTGGCCTGGCAATAGAAATGAGCTTGAAACCTTTTTATTTCGTGCGATTTTACTCAGTGAAGGACCGTTATTAACTGTTCGAGATTTTCCGCAATTAATGGGAAATTCATTAATGAATGTTCCCAATATCATTGAGGGTAATATGCAAGAAGATGATGAACAAGAATCGATAAAATTTTTGAATACTGATGGGCATGTGCGTACTTTTGCAGAGATGGAACATGATATTATCGAGAAAGCGGTTAAACATTATAAAGGACATATGAGTGAGATTGCACGCCGCCTTCACATTGGTCGCTCTACACTTTATAGAAAAATGGAAGAATTGAGAGCAATAAGAAATCAAGAACGAAAGTAAAATTCATAACAAATCTCTCTTCATGACAAGCATGAGTTTCAAAAAAATAGAGTGGATTTTGATAAAGTCCGTGGGGGGGCTTAAGAAAACAATCATTTATTGTAAAATTTATCTATAGAGTATAATTTTGAGATTTAAATCAAATATAAATTTTATTGTGACTATTTTAATTGTTTGTTTCAATTTATACAATTTTAGTTAAGTTTACATTTATTAAAGCAGAGAGGCATTTTAAAAACTTTTAAATACTACCGCTAAAATTTTTGTGTCATCAATATTAAATTTATACTCTCTTAAGCAAAAAGTGGCATTTTATCTGCTACATGATTAAGATAAAGTGATTAGTGTTATCGTTTGCATTACTGATGATGCGATAGTTTAAAATAGAAAGTTTGCCCTCTTTGCCTTTTTTACAAATTGTTATTGGTTTTGTCCTCTTTTTTTTTATTGCATCTATGTTGGCAATTTATACGTATGGGCGTTTTGTGAAAAGTGCTAGGGGGCAATGTTCTTATGCGTTGCCTATTCAGAAAGATGAAACTAAGCTTGATCGTATTGTCAGTCAATTAGCTGAGAAAGAAAATGGATTGGGGATTGATAAAGATGCCCTTTCCCTCATTATCAGCAATTTGGATGCGTTTTGTGTTCGGGCAATAGGAGCAGCAGAGGCTGGGCGTAGCCTTGATCTGATGTATTATATTTGGGACGATGATTTAACGGGGCGCCTATTATTAAGTGAAATAGTTGAGGCAGCAGATCGGGGTGTTCGGGTACGGCTTCTTTTGGATGATATTAATGCTCAAGCACGTGATCCAGCTTATATTGCGCTAGATAAACATCCTCATATTGAGGTGAGAATGTTTAATCCAGGGCGATCGCGTAAAGGTGGTTTGCGCCGTGGTTTAGAAATTATATTACGGGCAATTACTGTAACACGTAGAATGCATAATAAAGCTTTTATTGTTGATGGCAGGGTCGCTTTTGTAGGAGGACGTAATCTTGCAGATTCTTATTTTGATGCTGGTAAAAAATCCCATTTTCGAGATTTAGATTTGATGTTAATCGGTCCCTCTGTTAAAAAGGTAGAAAGTATCTTTGATGATTTTTGGAATAGTGCTGTTGTTTTGCCAATTCATACTTTGGTTGTTCCTAAAAGCGCAAGTGATCTTAGCTATTGGAAAGATAAATTACGAAAGTTTCGTGATTCCACGGTTGCAAAAGTTTATTTAGATTATGTCAAAGAGCACATTAACTTTAATTGTTTTATCCAAACAGGAAAGCGGTTATTTTTAGCAGACAAAGTTGTTGTTCTTTCTGACCCTCCAGAAAAAGCATTGCGTAAAAAAGCAAGCAATTGGCTTATGAAGGCACTTTCAAAGGTTATTGGAAATGCCCAAAAAACGGTTCAGATTACGTCACCTTATTTTGTTCCTGGTAAGGTTGGCACGCAGAATTTTAGTAATTTGGTTTCAAAGGGTGTTAATGTCAAAATTCTGACAAATTCTTTAGCTGCTACTGATGTCGCATTAGTGCATGGTGGTTATGTACCGTATCGTAAGGCATTGTTGAAAAGTGGTGTTAATCTTTATGAATTAAAAGCGGAAGGCAATACTCATGGGTTACGATTGTTTCGATCGAGTAAGGCAAGTTTACATGCCAAAGCTTTTTTAATTGATCGTAAAACAGCTTTTATTGGATCTTTAAATTTTGATCCAAGATCAGCATCATTAAATACAGAAATGGGCATTCTTTTTGAATGTGCTCCCATTACAGCAAGATTAGATTTGTTGTTTTCTGAAGAAACCACAGGGGAAATGAGCTATCATCTGCGTCTTGGTGATAATAATCGTATTTATTGGGATTTTATTGAAAATGAAAAAAAATATAGCATTGACTATGAGCCAGAAAGCAATTTTTGGCGTCGCGCATTTGCAAAAATAATAAGTTGGTTACCTATTGAATCACAATTGTAAATTTTTATAAACCACACTTAAAAAAATATTTTATTTTTCTTTGCATTTTGTTTGTAGCATGGCATAATTTTTTGCCAATCTACCATGTATGAGAACCGCAGTTGTATTTTAAAGCTCCTTGCGGTGTTTTATTATAAAAGGAATTTTGCTATGGCAAAGATTGTTGAAACGGGGACAGGTGCATTGGCACTGACTTTTGATGATGTACTTTTACAACCCGGTCATTCTCTTGTTATGCCTAGTCAAGTGGATCTCAGTACGCGCATTGCAGCGGATATTAAGCTCAATTTGCCATTGCTTTCTGCAGCAATGGATACGGTAACAGAATCGCGTTTGGCTATTGCGATGGCTCAAGCTGGTGGTCTTGGAGTTATTCATCGTAATATGTCTCCTGCAGAGCAGGCAGAAGAGGTCCGCCAAGTAAAAAAGTTTGAATCTGGTATGGTTGTTAATCCAGTCACCATTGGACCAGATGCAACACTTGAAGAAGCAAAATCTTTGATGCGCTCTCATGGTATTTCCGGTATTCCGGTTGTTGAAAATGGTGCTAAAGGTGAAACTGCTGGACGGCTTGTTGGCATTTTGACAAATAGGGATGTGCGTTTTGCATCGGATCCCAAACAAAAAATTTATGAATTAATGACGCATGAAAATTTAATCACAGTGCGTGAAAATGTTCAACTCAATGAAGCGAAGTATCTTTTGCATCATCATCGTATTGAAAAATTATTAGTTGTGGATGAACAGAATCGTTGTGTCGGACTGATAACAGTTAAGGATATTGAAAAAGCAAAATTAAATCCAAACGCTGCCAAAGATACGCAAGGTCGCTTGCGTGTTGCAGCTGCAAGTAGTGTAGGGAACGATGGGTTTGAGCGGGCTGAACGATTAATTGATGCAGGTGTTGATATTCTAGTGATTGATACTGCACATGGACATTCTCAGCGTGTATTAGACACTGTTGAACGAATTAAAAAGATGACTTCCTCTCCAGCTGTTATTGCTGGGAATGTGGCGACTGCTCAAGCAACGCAGGCATTGATTGACAGTGGTGCAGATGCGGTAAAAGTTGGGATTGGTCCTGGCTCTATTTGCACAACGCGTATAGTTGCTGGTGTCGGTGTACCTCAACTTGCAGCCATTATGAATGCTGCAGAAGTTGCTGAAAAAGCGGGCATTCCCATAATTGCAGATGGAGGGATCAAAGCTTCGGGTGATTTTGCTAAAGCTTTAGCGGGTGGGGCTTGTGCAGCGATGATTGGTTCTCTTTTAGCAGGTACAGAAGAAAGTCCTGGTGAAGTTTATCTATATCAAGGTCGATCTTTTAAAGCCTATCGCGGTATGGGATCTGTTGGTGCTATGGCACGAGGATCGGCTGATCGCTATTTTCAAGATGACGTTCGTGATGAACTTAAGTTGGTTCCTGAAGGTGTGGAGGGGCAGGTGGCTTATAAAGGTCCTATAGCATCAGTTCTACATCAGCTTGCTGGTGGACTTCGTGCTTCGATGGGGTATGTTGGGGCAAAAGATCTCGTAGAGTTTCGTGAAAAAGCAACGTTTGTTCGTATTACGAATGCAGGACTCCATGAAAGTCATACGCATGATGTTTCTATCACACGGGAGAGTCCAAACTATCGTGGGCCAGTTTAAAGATACAAGAGCCTAATGTCATATTGCATCAATATAAAATCTTCCGCAAACAAGGAAGAGAGGCTGTTCTTTTTCTGTTTGTGATTTGGAATAATAATCCTAAAAGGAAAGAATTAGAGGCGAAAACTCTAATTCTTTCTTCAAGACTATGTGAAATAAGTTATATAAAATTAGAATTAACTTTTTGTTGTCTTCCGTCCTGTCTTTGACGCACGTTGGCGAGTGTTTGTCTGATCACTTTGGACGGATTTCTTTGCATTGTTTGAGGGCATTGTATTGTGACGACTTTTAGATGAGGTTGTTTTTCCATTATTATAAGTCATTATTTTCTCCTTTTAAATTGTCTGGCAATTGCCAGTACAATAAAAACGGTCATGCCAAATAGTGGTTCCAAGCATTTTCTAAAAAGTTAATTTTTTGTTGAACGTAAGATGAAATTGTTTAATTTTATGAGAAGACTTTTTCTATTTTTTCAGCAGGATAGCCGTACAAAGATGGGAAATATTTGATTTTTTCGTAATGCATGGCGGAAATAAGTTCTTTATGGATGGCTACGTATCTTTTAACATAAGAGGTAGAAGGATAAAAAGCGACTGGGCAGAAGATAAAGGGAAAAATCTAGATACTCTAAATTAGATTTTATAAAAAAATATGGTCAAATCATTTTAATATTGAATATAAATTTTTGATGGCTTTGAGAAGGTTTCATTGGCAAGAAGGAGGTAATATTATTTTTTTAGATGATTTAAAATTTTATTATTTTAATGGGAGAAATGAATGCGATTAGGTGGGCGTTTGCAAGCGGCAATAGATGTTCTCAAAGAGATAGAAATTAGGTATCGCCCAGTAGGAGAAGCTTTAAAAGATTGGGGTCTTTCTCATCGCTTTGCTGGAGCAGGTGATCGCGCAGCCATTGGTACAATCGTTTATGATGTTTTAAGACGACGATATTCTTTACAATGGCGTATGGAGAGTGATGATATCCGAGATATCGTTTTTGGTGCTTTATTAGATTCTGGAAAAATGACGCTGGAGCAAATTGACGGTGAGTTGGCAGAAGATCGGTTTGCACCGCAGTTATTAGGGGTTAAACAGCGTAAATCATGGCAAGGTCAGCAATTAGTGGATGCTCCAGACTATATTCGTGGTGATATTCCGCAATGGTGTCAAGCGCATTTGCATCCTTTATTTGGTGATAATTGGATCACTGAAGCGGCTGCGTTAGCAACGCGTCCTTCTTTAGACCTACGGGTAAATAACCTAAAGGCAACACCAGAAAAGGTGCTGAAAGAATTAGCAAAAACCAAACTTAAATCTTTTCCATGGTTTAGACAAGCTTTAAGAATTGCACCGATTGAAAAGTTTAATCGTCATCCCAATGTTCAAGTGGAACCAGCTTTTCAAAAAGGACACTTTGAAATACAGGATTTAGGATCTCAAATTGTTGCTCACCTTGTGGAAGCGCAAGAGGGCATGCAGGTATTAGATTATTGTGCAGGTGCTGGGGGCAAAACATTAGCTTTAGCTTCCGATATGAACAATCGTGGGCAAATTTATGCTTATGATTTTGATAAAGTGCGCCTAGCTCCTATTTTTGATCGTCTTCGACGTGCTGGTGTTCGTAATGTACAAACACGAGCACAAAAAGAAGAATTGAAGCCATTAATAGGCCAGATGGATAGAGTTCTACTAGATGCACCATGTAGTGGGACAGGAACATGGCGTCGTCGTCCAGATGCGAAATGGCGTTTAACATTAGAACAAGTGAAACAACGCCAAACAGAACAGAGGGCTATTTTGAATGAAGCGATAGCTTATCTTAAGCCAAATGGGCGCTTAATCTATATTACCTGTTCTCTTTTTACAGATGAAAATGAGGAACAAATTTCCCATTTTCTTCAACAACATTCTCATTTTTCTCCAATAGATATGCCAGCGCTTTGGCAAAAACATTTTAGTTTTTCTCCTGTGCAACCAGTTTTTTCAAATTATGGACTTACTTTGTCGCCGGCCACAACACAAACAGATGGGTTCTTTTTATCTGTGTTGCAAAAAAAACATTGATCCATATTTTTGCACTTTTTATCATAAACTTTACGAGAATAATCTTTTTCTTAAGAAAACAGGCTTGTGAAAAGAGAAAGATTGAATCATAACTCTCATGAGTTTTCTTTTACAATTGTTGATTGGTTTTCTATGAGCATATCACATCCAGACACTGTTCTTATTATTGACTTTGGTTCACAAGTTACACAACTTATTGCACGACGGGTGCGAGCAATGGGGGTATACTGTGAAATTGTTCCTTTTCAATTAGCTTTAGAAGCTATTAGACGGATCAATCCTAAAGCTATTGTTTTATCAGGGAGTCCTTATTCCGTTATTGATGAGGGCTCTCCGCGTGCTCCAATGGAAATTTTTGAGGCGGGTATTCCGATTCTGGGTATTTGCTATGGTGAACAAGTCATGTGTGTTCAGCTTGGAGGAAAGGTTGAAGTTGGGCATGAGCGTGAATTTGGGCGTGCTTTTTTGGAAGTGCAAGAAGAGAGTGCCCTTTTTGATGGAGTGTGGAAAAAAGGTTCTCGTTATCAAGTATGGATGAGCCATGGTGACCGTGTGGCAGCTTTACCAGAAGGTTTTCGTGTCATAGGAACCTCAAAAGGAGCTCCCTATGCGGCTATTGCGGATGAAAAAAGACATTTTTATGCGGTACAGTTTCATCCTGAAGTTATCCATACACACAATGGTACAAAACTTTTGCAAAATTTTGTTCATAAGATCTCTGCTATTAAAGGCAATTGGTCAATGGCTTCTTATCGTGAGCAGGCAATTGCTACGATACGACAAAAAGTTGGGAAAAGTCGTGTGATTTGTGGTCTTTCAGGGGGAGTGGATTCATCTGTTGTAGCGGTACTCCTTCATGAAGCTATAGGAGATCAACTGACATGTATTTTGGTAGACCATGGGCTGATGCGCAAGAATGAAGCTGAAGAAGTTCTCACGCTCTTTCGTGATCATTATAATATAGAGCTTATTCATGTTAATGCTGCCGATATATTTCTTAATGCTTTAGAAGGTGAGACAGATCCAGAAAAAAAGCGCAAAACGATTGGTCGCCTTTTTATTGAAGTTTTTGAAGAAGAAACTAAAAAAATAGGAGGTGCAGAGTTTTTAGCACAAGGAACACTTTATCCAGATGTTATTGAGAGTGTGTCTGCTATTGGTAAAACGGTAACCATTAAAAGCCATCATAATGTGGGTGGGCTACCAGAACAGATGAAGATGAAACTTGTAGAACCGTTGCGTGAGCTCTTTAAGGATGAAGTTCGCTCGCTAGGGCGAGAGTTAGGGCTACCGGAGCAGTTTATTGGTCGCCATCCTTTTCCAGGTCCCGGCCTTGCAATTCGGTGTCCAGGTGCTGTAACACGTGAAAAATTAGAAATTTTACGCGAAGCAGATGCTATTTATCTTGAGGAAATCCGTAAGGCCGGTCTTTATGATGAAATTTGGCAAGCTTTTGCTGTTCTTCTTCCAGTTCAAACTGTTGGTGTTATGGGGGATGATCGCACTTATGAATTTGTTTGTGCTCTTCGCGCTGTCACATCTGTAGATGGAATGACCGCTGATTTTTATCCCTATGATATGGCATTTTTAAGTAAGACAGCAGCACGTATTATTAACGAAGTTAGAGGGATTAATCGTGTTGTATATGATGTAACCTCAAAGCCTCCTGGTACCATTGAATGGGAATAATTGAAATGAAGGATAAGCCTTTTTCAGAATAAAATATGACTGAGGGTTTGATATTCAGAAAAATGTAGAAAAAATCTTTAAAAATGATTGTGCATTTTCATGTGATATAAGTCTTTATCTGAAAATCTGTACGTCAATATATTGAAAAGTGAGAAGTATGAAATTTTGCATGTCTGAGAAAAAAATTGTTGCACATCGTGGTGGAGCTCATCTTTATCCTGAAAATACTCTTTCTGCATTTAATAATGCCATAGCGTTAGGTGTTGATGAAGTTGAATGTGATGTTCACTTACTGAAAAGCGGTGAGGTGGTTGTCTTTCACGATTTTTATCTAGAGCAATTGGTTGGCAAAAAGGGATATATTCACGACATTGATAATGAAATACGCAAACAACTCTGCGTGAAAGGAAGCCGAGAAGCACCTCCTTTATTAGAAGAGGTGCTTGATCTTCTAGCGCCAACGAATGTTGCGTTACATCTTGAAATCAAAACATGTGGTGAAGTGGAGCGTGAAACAATATTATCCCAAAAAGCGCTTGCGCTCATAAAAAGCCGCAATTTAACAGAACGGGTTTCTGCAATTAGTTTTGATCCTTTAGTCCTTCGTCCTTTTATTGAAGCAGGAATACCATCTGGTCCATGTGTTGATAATTTTGAAGGTGATATGGACCGTCATTTTTCTGAATGGAAACAATTGGGATATTCTGATCTCAGTTTAAATGGTTCTATTGTTTCACAGAACTTTATTGAATCAGCTCTTGGGGCTGGTTTTACTGTAGGAGTATGGACGATCAACGGAAAAGCTCGGTTATCACATTGGCTTGATATGCCTGTACATTATATTACGACAGATCAACCTGATCTTGCATTGAAATTGCGAGCACAAAGGTAAAAAATATATATTTTATAAAAGAAACTCCTGTACCTTCATAAAGCTAGTATGATGGAAAAAATATCTAATATATAACAATAATACATTGATTTATAATGCTAATTAATAGTTTATTCATATAATTAAGAGACCTTAATACGTCAGTTTCTCTTATTTCAAATATTTTTACAATGAATCAATCAAAATCATTCGTTTTCACATTACAAGCAGGGTTGGTGTGTGGATAAAAAATTATTGAGAAAAGAATAAAAATATTCATTTAACGTATTTCAAATGCAAGACTTGTTGAAGCATGAGGGTCTCATATGATGATGTTCTTTTGCACTTTTATGAAGTGTAAAATGATGGCATACAAAAAGTCTTAGACACTTTAGTGGAGAGGCTTTATGGCTTATTTTATAGGAGCTATCATGAAATGTAGAGGTATTGAAAGATTTTTTAACAGCATGGAAATTGGTAATACAGTGTCATTTTGTTTTGCGTGAGGGGTGTGATCTCGTTACAGGGAAAGAGACTATTAGGCGCTCAAAATGATTTTTTTAATTTTAAGAGAAATTCTATTTGTCTCTTCGTTAATACATAAGAAAGCTTATAAAAGAAAATGAATAAATTTAAACAAATTCATTTGACCTTTTGGTGGTTCCTGTTTAAATGAGAGAATATGTTTCTGAAATAAAACTGTCATAGCATGTTCATGTGTAATACTATAAATTTAGGGGTAGTTTGTATTCCATCACTTCAGAAAGGGTGAACCATGAGTCGTTTTTATCTTTCCATAGCGGCCACGGTTGCTATCATAATGTCTACAGCGGGGGTGACAGCAAGTTTTGCACAGACAAAAATCAGCTTTTGGCATTCTATGAGTGGTGAATTAGGAAAGCAAACTGAAAGTCTTATTAACGATTTTAATGCGAGTCAGTCTGAATATAAAGTTATTTCTTCATATCGCGGTGAGTATGAAGAGGGTTTGATTTCACTCATTGCAGCATTTCGTGGAAAGAAACAGCCAGTGCTCGCTCAAATTTATGACGTTGGTACTGGAACTATGATGGCAGCAAAAGGCGCAATCTATCCATTTTATCAACTTATGGCTGATACAAAACAAGAGTTCGATTCTACAGATTATTTTCCTGCTATTAGTGGCTATTACTCCGATGAACAGGGGCGTATGGTTTCTATGCCATTCAATATTTCAACACCCATCCTTTATTATAACAAAGATATCTTTAAAAAAGCAGGGCTTGATCCAGAACAGCCTCCTAAAACGTGGCAAGATATAGAAGATTTTTCCAAAAAAATTCTTGAGACTAAAGCGGCAACGTGTGGTTTTACAATGACTTATGCCGCTCAATGGATTGGTATAGAAAACTTTTCAGCGTTGCATAATGTTCCTTTTGGAACGAAGGAAAATGGCTTTAAAGGATTTGATTCAGAACTTACATTTAATGGACCTTTACAAGTACATATGTGGACTGACCTAAAAAAGTGGTCTGATCAAGGTATTTTCCGCTATGGTGGTCCTGCTGGCGCATTAGATTCAACACCAATGTTTATGGCACAAAATTGTGCAATTTTAATGCAATCTTCAGGATCATATGCTGGAATTGTTTCTGAAGCTCAGTTTAATGTGGGGGTTGGTATGCTACCGTACTATAAGGATGTAGAAGGAGCACCGCAAAATTCAGTTATTGGGGGAGCTTCTATTTGGACGTTTAAGGGCCATACCGCAAAGGAATATGCGGGGGCAGCCGCTTTTCTTAAATTTCTTTCAAAAACAGAAAATCAAGCAAGATGGCATCAGGAGACAGGTTATCTTCCAACCACAAAAGCAACTTATGAATTGAGCAAAAAACAACATTTCTATGAGAAAACGCCAGGTGCCGATATAGCTATCAAGCAGATCAATCTTAATCCTCCAACAGTTAATTCGAAAGGGATAAGATTTGGTAATTTACCACAAATCCGTGCCATTCTTGATCAAGAGTTGGAAGCTGTTCTTAGTGGTTCAAAAACACCGAAAGATGGTTTAGATGAGACCGTTAAACGTGGAAATAAACTTTTGCGTGAATTTGAAAAATCTAATCATTAATTTCGTTTTATTGTTAAACATTAAAGACTCAACAAAAACAGTTGAGTCCTTTTTGTTTGTCTTTTTAAAGTCTCTACATTTAAAGAGCCCTACGAATGCAAGAAAAACATGCATATTTTAAAAATAGTCTCCTTTCTTACGGATTGCTTTTTCCTCAGCTTCTTGTGACTTTTTTGTTTTTCTTTTGGCCTGCTGCTCAAGCAATAAAATCATCTTTTGAGCGTGAAGACCCTTTTGGCTTTACAGCAACCTTTATTGGTTTTGAAAATTATCTAACCGTTCTTTCTGATCCTGCTTATCTGCAATCACTTCTTACAACCGCAGTATTTTCCATCTCAGTTACTGTCGTATCAATGACAATATCGCTTCTTTTAGCTGTCTGTGTTGATCGTGTCATCTGTGCAAAAAAGGCTTATACAATGCTTTTGCTTTGGCCCTATGCTGTTGCTCCAGTATTGGCAGGTATATTATGGTTGTTTATCTTTCATCCCACTATTGGGATTATCCCTTTTCTTCTCGAAAAAATAGGGGTTTTATGGAATTATCGTATTAATGGCAATCAAGCGATGCTTCTTATTGTCATTGCGGCTAGCTGGAAACAGATTTCTTACAATTTTCTCTTTTTTCTTACAGGTCTTCAGTCCGTTCCGCGTTCTCAAATAGAAGCCGCAGCTATTGATGGTGCTGGTCCCTTTAAACGATTTTGGACGGTGGTCTTTCCGCAAATTTCACCAACGACATTTTTTCTTCTTATCGTTAATGTCAATTATGTTATGTTTGATACTTTTGGTATCATTGATAGCACAACTTCTGGAGGTCCTGCGCGTGCAACGAGCATCCTCGTCTATAAAGTATATGATGATGGCTTTAGAAATCAAATAATCGGTGCATCGGCAGTACAATCAACACTATTGATGTTGATGGTTATTGTCTTAACGTTTATCCAATTTCGCTGGATTGAGCGTCGTGTACAATATTAGGAAATAAGTTATGGTTGAAAATCGCCCTGTTTTGAAATTTCTAACCCATATAACGCTTATTGTTGGTATTATCATTATTTGCTTTCCAGTTTATGTTGCTATGATTGCATCAACTCATAGTTCAGCAGCATTTAACTCAGGAACACTTCCTCTTTTGCCTGGGAAGTATGCTCTGGAAAATTATAAAACAATCTTTGGTGATGGCCTTGCACAGCTGGGTTTGCCCAACCTCTGGCCACTCTTAATGAATTCACTCATTATGGCTCTTGGGATTAGTATTGGAAAAATTATTATTTCACTTTTGTCTGCTTATGCAATTGTTTACATGCGTTTTCCCTTCCGAAAAACTGCTTTTGTTCTTATTTTTGTTACATTGATGCTCCCTGTCGAAGTTCGTATTCTTCCAACCTATGAGATTGTTGCGAAATTGGGGATGGTTAACACTTATAGTGGAATGATTATTCCACTTATTGCATCTGCAACTGCTACATTTTTATTTCGCCAGTTTTTTTTGACTGTTCCAGATGAACTCTTAGAGGCGGCACGTGTTGATGGTGCAGGTCCAGTTAAATTTTTTAAGGATATTCTTCTTCCTCTTAGTAAAAGCAATATCGCTGCTTTATTTATCATTATGTTCATTTATGGATGGATACAATATCTCTGGCCTCTTATCATCACAACGGATCAAAATCATCAAACGATCCTTATTATTTTAAAACAGCTTATTGTCGAATCACTTCAACATGATCCTCAATGGAATATACTCATGGCAGTATCGGTTGTTGCCATGGTTCCCCCTGTTCTTGTTGTTATCTTCATGCAGCGGCTTTTTATCAAAGGCCTTATTGAAACGGAGAAGTAATTGTGGCCATAATCCAGTTATCAAATATAAAAAAACAGTATGACAACGGCATTCTGGTCATTGATGATTTAAACTTAACTATTGCCGATAAAGAACTTCTTGTTCTTGTTGGTCCTTCAGGGTGTGGAAAATCAACCTTATTACGTATTATTGCAGGGCTTGAACAAGTTACCTCAGGTGAACTACGTATTGATAACGAACGTATCAATGATCGTGAACCCGCTGATCGTGATGTTGCTATGGTTTTTCAAAATTATGCTCTTTATCCCCATATGACAGTTCGTGGAAATTTAGAATATGGTCTTAAAAATCGAAAAACCCCTAAAGAAGAAATTAAAAAACGTATCGCACATGCTGCAAAACTTTTGGAAATAGAACCATTTCTTGATCGTAAACCACGACAATTATCAGGAGGACAACGCCAGCGTGTAGCAATGGGGCGTGTGATTGTACGTCAACCCCGTGTTTTTCTCTTTGATGAACCTCTTTCAAATCTTGATGCAAAATTACGGGCACAAATGTGTATTGAGATAAAAACACTACAGCGTTCATTAGGAACAACCAGCCTCTATGTTACCCATGATCAACTAGAAGCTATGACATTAGCTGATAGAATAGTCGTTTTGAATAAAGGAGCTATCGAGCAAATTGGAACACCAATGGAAATTTACGATACTCCAGCAACAACATTTGTTGCTGATTTTATTGGTTCTCCTCCTATGAATTTTCTTGATCGCCATGTCTTAGAACAACATTTAGGGCATTCATTTACTTATAGCGAAGAAACAGATCTTTTAGCCTTCAGACCTGAAATAATCTTATTGGGCGAACATCCAGATAAAGGACCAGTCTTTCACACAAAAATTGAGCTTATCAAGCCTATTGGAACAGGTTGCCATGTTTTAACGCGTTGGAATGGTATCATCTTTACGATTGAAATAAAAGAGCGCTTGACACACGAATATGGTCAAAAACTAAGTTTCACAGTTGCTCATCAGAATTTTCATACTTTTAATAAAAACACAGGAAAGCGCACAAATAATAAGTAAGCATTAATTGATGTGACACGACTCTCTTTTATGCTGTGTCATGATAATGTTGTGTTTTGACTTTCTTGATTACATTCACAAAATCAGAGTATAACCGATGAGATTAAAAATAAAATTTTAAAAGTTTTGGTAATGGTCCATTGTCACATGATGTTGAGAATATTCGAAACACTCATATAATGAAATCTTGCACTTTTATGGTCTATAAGAAGGATATTATTTTCAAACATCAAACATAATAAAGTTCTTTTCATTGTAGAAAAACATCAAGAGATAATAACCATTTATTAACCATATTTCTTCTCATTTAGAAAGGTACTTTATCAATAAAAAACAATCTATTATTATCTATTTCCTGATGTAATAATTTATGTATCTTATAAAGAATGAATAAGAAAAATAGAGAGAGAAAATTATTCATAAATGATGGCACTATGCACCTTATATCTTAACTTTGATCCATTTTAGCATCTATAGGGTATAAATTTTTTCTGTAAAATCAACTTTGTTTTATATCATTGTCACCAATCATGAGGATTGAGTATCATTGGTAACATAATCATAGATCTATGATTTTATGAATTTTTTCTTCTCTCTTTCGTAGAAGATTTTTTAAGGTTTCGTGATAGCATCAATGATGGTATTTACATTATGTTCCATCATATCGAGATAAGTTGCTGCAGGGCCATTTTTGTTTGACAATGCATCAGAATAAAGTGTTCCACCAATTGTTAAACCTGTTTCTTTTGCAATCTGTTTTATGAGACGGGGATTAGAGATATTTTCAACGAATAGGGCAGCTGCCTTATTGGTTTTAATTTGTTTTATAAGTTTAGCAACATCGGCTGCGGTTGCTTCAGCTTCTGTTGAAGCACTTTGAGGGGCAAGGATAGTAAAACCATATTCCTTGGCAAAATAGCCAAAGGCATCATGAGATGTGATAATGATACGTTTATCTTTAGGAATGGCAGCAATTTTTGTTTTCAGGGTATCTTGTGCTATTTTAAGTTTTTGGATGTAGGTTTCGGCATTTTTTTTGTAGCTGGTACAGGATTGTGGATCGATTTTACAAAAAGCAGCAGCGATATTCTTCACATAGATTTCGACATTGGGAATTGTTTGCCAAGCGTGTGGATCAATAACGCTGTGATGATGGGCATCATGTTCTTGTTTTTTCATTTCGAGAGGGGGTATATTATCACTAACTTTGACAAGAAGTGCTTTTGTACCGCTTGCTGTGATGAGGCGGTCAATGAACCCCTCTAAATGAAGTCCGTTGATGAAAATAATTTGAGCATTTCTAAGAGCTTGAGCATCATGAGGAGTAGGTTCATAAGTGTGGGTATTCGCATTGGGACCTACAAAAGTGGTCATAGAGATATGGTTGTCTCCTACATTTTTTACGAGATCTGCGAGAATGGAAAAGCTCGCAACAACTTTTATTTTATTGTGTGCAGAAGCAGAAAATGGAGAAAGGGCAAGCAATAAAGCTCCAAGAAGAGCAAATTTTTGAGCAAACTTAGGCACATTTTTTTCCTTAAAGTGAGGAGGTATAGAAGAGGTGGGGAAACCATGTTACAATAAAGCCACGTGGGCTTATCAAACAGGAAACAAGATAAATAAATCCTGCGGCCATGATGATAGCTGGGCCGGAGGGAAGTGAAAGATGAAAAGAAAGCAGGAGACCACATACGCTAGAAATGATTCCAAAAAGAGTGGAAAGCGCGCAAATAGGGCCTAGCCGTGAAAACCAAAAACGGGCTGTAATGGCTGGAATCATCATAATGCCAACGGAGAGTAATGTTCCTAGTGATTGAAAGCCTCCAACCAGATTCAACACCACAAGTCCAAGCAATGAAATATGAATATATTTACTCAATGGAGAGAGTGATTTAAAAAAGAGGGGGTCAAAGCTTTCTAAAACGAGTGCACGCCAAAAAATACAAAGGCTGCAGAGTGTAATCAGCATTATAGTAGTGATTAACCAAAGGGCTTGTGCATCAAGTGCAAGAACCGATCCGAATAAGAGATGAAGCAACTCAATTGTTGAGTCTTTCAGTGAGATAATAATAACACCTGACGCGAGTGCAATAAGATAAAAGACGGTCATTGATGCATCTTCTTTCTGAAAGCTGTTTCGTGAAATCAAAATGGTTGCTAAAGCAACAATAATACCAGCGAAGATGCCACCAAGAGTCATAGATATGAGGGAAAAACCACAAATCAGAAAAGCAGTTGCAACACCAGGAAGAATGGCATGAGAAATAGCATCTCCTGTCAAGCTCATTCCACGGAGCATCAAAAATACACCAACAGGACAAGCGCTAATAGACAGGAAAATAGAACCGATAAGGGCGTTTTGCATAAATTGGAAATCAACAAAGGGGGCAAGAAAAAATGCATACACGTCTTATAACCTAAGAAAGAGAGGATCATTGATGGGAAGATTTTGTTTTTGTGCGCTAATAGGGAAAGAATTGGATGTGAGAGATGGCATAACGTGATAAAGGGTGTTGTTTAAAAACTGTGTTGTTTCTCCATAAAAGGCGTTTTGTTGATCAATTTGAATCATTTGGGGGAAAAATTCTTGCACGATGAGAGGGTTATGGAGTGCTGTGAGAACTGTGCGTCCTTGCTGTTGCCAGCATGTAATCAGTGCAAGAAGATCTTTTTGGGTATTATGATCTACACCATTGAAAGGTTCATCAAGCAAAATAATATTGGCATCTTGTACAATGATACGTGCAAAAAGAGCGCGTTGCAATTGCCCGCCTGATAATGTTTCAAGCGAACGGGGTGCGAGTTCTGTAAGCCCAACCATTTTAAGAGCATTTTGAATCTTAGAATCATAAGGGCGCTGGTTTTTCCATAATCCACAAAAAGACCACAATCCTGTTTTTACAAGCGTTTTCACATCAATTGGAAATGTTTGATCTACATCACATTGCTGAGCAAGATAAGCAATGCGGCTTTTTTTTGGTTTTGTAATTTTTCCTTTAAGAGGTTTAATCAATCCGGCGATGGCTTTTAGCAGTGTTGATTTTCCAGCGCCATTATCACCTGTTATTGCAACCAATGAACCAGCTTTTAACTTTGCTGAAAAGTTCTTTATTGCTATTCTATTCCTATAGCCTAATGTTGTCTTATTGAAGTGCAGATCCATATTTTTTACCATCATTGCTTATTATTTGGGAAACTATGTAATAATATAACGTTTGTCAACAAAATGTTATATTATTACATAGTTTTGAGTACTGAAAATTTTAGTGTGAAGATCGTGGAAAATTAAAAATAATAATTGAATTCACCTTGACGAAAGAGAGAGAGTATATACTATATATAGTATCAAAATGATTGGTGATTCTAAATAAGCACAAGAGAGGGTGTTAGTGTGTTTCGTTTGGTATCTAAGTTATTTCCATTATTGTAAAGAGTTTATTGGCCAAAGGTATAGCAGTATTTTTACTGAAGAATCTCTTTTGGAAGGATTCCCTTTCGTTTTTGTAATTGATTTTTGCCGTAAAAGAGTAAAACAGAGCTCTTGAAAAACGGTGGTTTAGAACGTTAGTTTTTTAGACAGCAGGAGGGAATTGTAATGCAAACAAAAGATTGTTTTATAACTAGGGGGCTTTGCCATTTAAGTTGTAGAATAATCGCTTATTCTCATCATAGTTTTTGAAGTTATTTGATGAGGAATTCTGTTATGTTCAGGAAGCAGTATATTATTTGAAAATAACCACATGTTTTGCGTACAATTTCTGTTTTTTGTTATTCTTGAGTACCTATAAAATTATTAGATTGACCTTTCAGGGTTGATTGTTTGGAATTGTGAAAGTTGAAGAAAATGTCGATCACTATTTATAGCAAACCATCTTGTGTCCAATGTGATGCTACACGCCGCGCTTTTGATGCAAAAGGCATTCATTATCGTGTTGTTGATATTTCTTGTGATGAACAAGCATACAGTTTTGTTCAATCTCTGGGGTATCGTCAGGTTCCTGTCGTTGTTTGTGGTGAAAATCATTGGTCTGGTTTTAGACCAGATATGATTAGTGGTCTTTGTGCTTAATGGGGCTTATTGTTTATTATTCGAGTGCAACGGGTAATACAGAACATTTTGTCTCGCAGCTTGGTCAACGACTCTTCAAAATTGATAAAAGAAAGCCTTCTGCATTGGTTGGTGAACCTTATGTATTGGTTGTTCCTACATATGCAGATGGCGAAGGAAGAGGGGCCGTGCCGAAAGCCGTTGTCCAGTTTCTTAATGAAGCTGAGAACCGAAAATTAATTTGTGGTGTTATTGGCGGTGGGAATCGTAATTTTGGTCGCTATTATAATTTAGCAAGTAAAATTATTGCTGAAAAATGTTGTGTACCTTGCCTTTATCGTTTTGAGCTGCGTGGAACTGATGAAGACGTTATTTATGTAAAAAAGGGATTGGAAAGATTTTGGAAACAATTGGTATAGGACAATCGCAGAAATCGGATCAGATTACAGATTATCATGCGTTGAATGCAATGCTTAATCTTTATGATGAAAATGGTCATATTCAATTTGATATGGATCGGCTTGCTGCACGGCAATATTTTCTTCAGCATGTTAATCAAAATACAGTTTTTTTTCATAACCTGAAGGAAAAAATAGATTACTTAATAGAAGAAGGTTATTATGAAAAAGCTTTATTTGAGCTTTATGATTTTTCTTTTATTAAAAAGCTTTTTAAACGTGCTTATGCATTTAAGTTTCGTTTTCCTACCTTTTTAGGCGCATTTAAGTACTATACCAGCTATACACTGAAGACTTTTGATGGGAAACGTTATCTTGAACGTTATGAAGATCGTGTCTGTCTTGTGGCTTTATATTTGGCACAAGGGAATAAAGCTCTTGCTGAAAGTTTTGTGGATGAAATTATTACAGGACGTTTTCAACCGGCAACACCGACATTTTTAAATGCTGGGAAAAAACAACGAGGTGAATTGGTTTCGTGTTTTTTGCTACGTGTTGAAGATAATATGGAATCGATAGGTCGTGCGGTTAATTCGGCTTTGCAGCTTTCAAAACGTGGTGGAGGTGTGGCGCTTTGTTTAACGAATTTGCGGGAAGCTGGAGCGCCAATTAAGCAAATAGAAAATCAGTCCTCAGGTGTTTTACCAGTGATGAAACTTTTGGAAGATTCTTTTTCTTACGCCAATCAGCTTGGGGCACGTCAGGGGGCTGGAGCTGTTTATTTGCATGCTCATCATTTAGATATTATGAAGTTTTTGGATACAAAGCGTGAAAATGCTGATGAAAAAGTTAGAATTAAAACGCTTTCGCTTGGTGTTGTTATTCCTGATATTACTTTTGAGCTTGCACGGAATAATGAGGATATGTATCTCTTCTCATCGTATGACATCGAGCGTGTGACAGGTAAGCCCTTTAGCGATATTTCTTTAACGGAGCATTATCGTTCTTTTGTTGATAATGCAAAGATTCGTAAAAAGAAAATAAGTGCACGCGTTTTTTTCCAGACATTAGCGGAAATTCAATTTGAGTCGGGCTATCCCTATATTTTATTTGAGGATACTGCTAATCGATCGAATCCGATAGCTGGGCGCATAAGTATGAGCAATTTATGTTCAGAAATTTTGCAGGTGAGTGAGGCGAGTGAACTGGAGACAGATTTAACTTATCGCACGATTGGAAGTGATATATCCTGTAATCTTGGATCCATGAATATTGCCAAAGCAATGGAAAGTCCTAATTTTGGACAGACCGTGGAATCTGCTGTTCGCGCTCTGACAGCTGTTTCGGATATGAGCAATATTGATTGTGTGCCTTCCATTGCGAAAGGCAATGCTGAAAGTCATGCGATTGGTTTGGGACAAATGAATTTGCATGGGTTTCTAGCGCGTGAGCAGATCTATTATGGGTCTCCAGAAGCGATTGATTTTACCAATATCTATTTTTATATTGTGACATATCACGCCATACGTGCTTCCAATTTAATTGCGCGCGAACGTCAAGAAATGTTTGCAGGGTTTGAAAAATCAGCTTATGCAGATGGACGTTTTTTCGAGAAATATATTGAAAGAGAATGGAAACCGCAATTTGCGCTTGTGCAAGAGCTTTTTGAGCGGAACAATATTGTTATTCCAAGTCAAAAGGATTGGCAGGAGCTCAAGGATTTAGTTGTTGAGTACGGGCTTTATAATCGCAATCTACAGGCAGTTCCTCCCACGGGATCTATCTCCTATATTAATCATGCCACTTCCTCTATTCATCCGATTGCTTCAAAAATCGAGATTCGCAAAGAGGGAAAAATTGGGCGCGTTTATTATCCCGCTCCTTATATGGATAATACGAATTTGAATTTTTACCAAGATGCTTATGAGATTGGTCCTGAAAAAATTATAGATACCTATGCTGCGGCAACACAGCATGTTGATCAAGGTCTTTCATTAACATTATTTTTTCCTGATACGGCTACTACACGTGATATTAATCGCGCACAAATTTATGCCTGGAAAAAGGGGATAAAAAGTATTTACTATGTACGATTACGGCAAGTAGCATTAAGTGGAACAGAAGTAGATGGCTGTGTTTCGTGTAGTTTATAGGAGATCATCATATGACCAAGATTACAACCAAAAATCCTGTTGTGTGTGCTGTTAATTGGAATAGATTACATGATGAGAAAGATCTTGAAGTATGGAACCGCTTAACTGGAAATTTTTGGTTGCCTGAAAAGGTTCCGCTTTCTAATGATATTCCCTCATGGTCAAGCTTAACGGATGAAGAACGCAAGCTAACAATTCGTGTTTTTACAGGATTAACGCTTCTCGATACAATTCAAAATACTGTAGGAGCCATTTCACTGTTGGCTGATGCGATAACAGAGCATGAGGAGGCGGTTTTGACGAATATTGCCTTCATGGAAGCGGTTCATGCACGTTCTTATTCCTCTATTTTTTCAACCCTTTGCTCGACGGTAGAAGTTGATGATGCATTTAGATGGTCGGAAGAAAATATTCATTTGCAGAAAAAGGCTAGATTAGTACTAGAACGTTATGAAGCAAATGATCCACTCAAGAAAAAAATTGCTTCTACTTTACTGGAAAGCTTTTTATTTTATTCTGGTTTTTATTTACCAATGTATTGGGCCAGCCGCGCTAAGTTAACCAATACAGCAGATCTCATTCGACTGATCATTCGTGATGAAGCTGTTCATGGTTATTATATAGGTTATAAATTCCAATTAGGCTTTGCAAAGCTTGATGAAGCCAAAAAGCAAGAAATTAAAGATTTTGCTTTTAACTTGCTCTTTGACCTTTATCATATCGAGTGCAAATATACTGAAGATCTTTATGATGCACTTGGATTGACGGAAGATGTTAAAATTTTTCTCCATTATAATGCAAACAAGGCTTTAATGAATTTGGGTTTTGAAGCTCTTTTCCCACCTGAGGTTTGTCATGTTAACCCCGCTATTTTGGCAGCTTTATCACCAAACTCTGACGAAAATCATGACTTTTTTTCAGGGGCTGGTTCTTCTTATGTCATTGGTAAGGCGGTTGCTACTACGGATGATGATTGGGAATTTTAATATTTGCATGTAAACAGAAGAGCGCGAGGTATCCCACAGAGATCTTTGCGCACTTCTAAACATTGAAAACCATTTTTTTCAAACAGATTGCAAACTTCATTTTCTTGAGAGAAACCAATTTCAACAGCGACATAGCCGTTTTCTTTTAAGTGGTTGGCTGCTTCATGGGCGAGTTTTCGATAAAAATCAAGACCATCTTCCCCTCCTATCAGAGCGCGCAATGGATCATATAAGCGCACTTCTTTTGCAAGTTTTTTGATATCTTTTGCGGGAATATAAGGTGGATTGGAAATAATGAAATCAAAGCGATCTGCGACAGAATCAAACCAGTCGCTAAGAAGAGGTGTGAAGCGGTGTGCTACTTCAGCATTTTTTGCATTTTTTTTCGCTGTTTTAAGGGCATCTTCAGAAATATCGACTGCCACCGCATAGGATTGGGGAATTTGTTTAAGGAGTGCAATGGCAATGGCGCCACTTCCTGTTCCCATATCAAGGAATGTTGTTCTTCTTGAATTTTCGACCTGTTTTTGGAGAAAAGGGAGAACAAGATCTATCAGCGTTTCTGTATCAGGGCGTGGTTCTAACGTCTCTTGAGACAATGTAAAAGATATACCATAAAATTCTCGTGCTCCTATAATACGGTAAACGGGTTCGCCTGCAATACGCCGTTGTAAAGCCTGTTCTATTTGTGTAATGTGCTCAGAAGTTAGAGGCATATCCGGTTGAGAAATTCTTTCAGCAGCATTTATTCCTGTTATCCATTCAACGAGTATTTTCGCATCGAGATCGGCTTCAGCAATTCCTTTCGTGCGCAGTTTTTCTTGAGTTCGTTGGATGACATTTTTAAAAGAATATTTACTCAATTATTATCCATTTCCATCAGGAGTGCTGTTTGGTGATCTGAGATGAGTGCATGAATAAGCTCATCAAGATCTCCCTCTAGAATGCGATCAAGCTTATACAAGGTTAGATTAATACGGTGATCCGTGACGCGTCCTTGTGGAAAATTATAGGTACGAATACGTTCTGAACGATCACCAGAACCAACTTGACTTTTACGGGAAGCTGAACGTTCACTTTCCGCTTTTTGTCGTTCGATATCGAATAAGCGTGCCCGTAAAATTTGAAGGGCTCGTGCTCGGTTCTGATGTTGTGATTTTTCTGCTTGTACGACCATAATTCCTGTTGGAATATGCGTGATACGAACAGCTGAATCCGTTGTATTAACATGCTGTCCTCCTGCTCCAGATGCACGCATTGTGTCGATACGAATATCTTCAGGACGAACATCGATATCAATTTCTTCAGCCTCTGGAAGCACAGCAACGGTAGAAGCAGATGTATGGATACGTCCACCTGTCTCTGTTTCGGGGATACGTTGCACACGATGAACCCCTGATTCATATTTCAATTTAGAAAAGACTCCTTTTCCTGAAATGGTAGCAATAATCTCTTTATATCCACCAACTTCCCCCTCACTGATTGAAATAACCTCTACTTTCCAATTGTGAGCATGGGCATAACGTTCATACATGCGGAAAAGATCACCGGAAAAAAGTGCTGCTTCTGATCCACCCGTTCCTGCTCGAATTTCAACAATAGCGTTTTTTTCATCAGCAACATCTTTAGGCAAAAGCAGAATTTGGAGTTCTTTTTCAAATTGCTCTACTTTTTTATATAACGATGGTAGCTCTTCTTGGGCAAGATTACGCATCTCTATATCTGTTTGTTTATCGTTGATAATCGTTTCTAATTCTGTAATCTCTTCGTAAAGAGCATTTAATGCGCGTATAGAGGCAATAACGGGTTGTAGTTCTGCATATTCAGAAGCTAATTTGACATATGTTTCAGCATTTGGATTCGTCGTCATTTGGCTTTCAATTATTTCAAAGCGCTTTTCAAGCTGTCTCATACGATCTTGTGGCAAAGAAACCATGATAATATTGGCCTAATTTTTCATAATACAATTTTTATAGTATTTTGTTGCAATGATTTTTTGTTATAATATTGGCAATGAATTACCGCATAGCATCATACAAAAAGAGGTAATAAAGCAATTCTTTTTTTTTGCCAATGAAAACTATTATATTTTAAAGGTAAATTTTTATAAAATTTGATTTGCCAGAGGTCTTTTATCTAATGATATATAATCATTTTTTTAAGAGTTTTTTTCCGTAAAGCTCAAGGCGATGATTAATAATATCATAGCCAAGGGATTTTGCAATTTCCTCTTGCAGTTTTTCAATAACATCAGAATGAAACTCGATAACTTGTCCTGTTTCTATATCAATGAGATGATCATGATGTTGCCCATCTGCTTGTTCAAAACGAGATGGACCACCACTAAAAGTATGCCGATGGATTGTTCCATTTCCTTCTAATGTTTTCATGGTTCGATAAACCGTCGAGAGTGAAATACTCGAATCCACTTTGTTTGCACGCTGAAAAATTTCAAATGCATTGGGATGATCATTTGTATCATTCAAAATATCAAGAATAATACGTCGTTGGCGTGTTACTCTTAAACCAGCTGTGCGTAATTCTTGCTCATAATTTCGCTTTTTATTCATTTGCATAGTTTGCTTTTCAAACAAAGGTTCCATGACAGTGTTTGTATTTTTTCTCTGAACCGCAAGGACAACGCTCATTACGTCCAACTTTTCCCCATGTGGTTATATCATTAGGGTCACGATCTTGTGGATTAACAAATCTATTTTCTTGTGATCTTGCCCATAAGGTGGGACCATTTTCTTGACTTTGATCATTAAAGATAGAAGAAGCAGCATCAGTTTGCTCAGGCATGGTCGGTTCTGTGGAGTGTTGAATAATTTCAAAGCGCATAAGTTTAGAAGTGACAATTTTGCGCAAATTTTTCAACATACTTTGAAAGAGTTCAAAAGATTCTGTCTTATATTCATTGAGTGGATCCCGTTGAGCATAACCACGAAAACCAACAACAGAACGCAAATGATCTAGACTTACCAGATGTTCACGCCATAACGTGTCAATAGTTTCGAGCAATACTGCTTTGTGAAAATAAGCCATAACTTCTGGAGAGTAACGTTCAGTACGCTCATTTTCAAGTTTTGTAACAGCATCTGAGATACGCTCTAGAATTTGCTCTTCGGCAATTCCGTCTTCTTTTGCCCATTCTTCCACTGGAAGCTCAAGATTAAAGAGGTGTTGAAGCTCTTCTTCGAGAGTTTTTGCATCCCATTTTTCAGAATATGTCCCTGAAGGAATATAGGCCTCTACAAGATCCTCTACGACTTCATCGCGCATTTCATGGATCATTTCTGTTAAATCATCTGCGTTCATGACCTCCATACGCTGTTCAAAAATAACCTTGCGTTGATCATTCATGACATCATCATATTTTAGCAGATTTTTACGAATTTCAAAGTTTCGTGCTTCGACCTTTTTTTGTGCTTTTTCAAGGGCTTTATTAATCCATGGATGGATAATGGCTTCATTTTCTTTCAATCCAAGTTTTTGCAGCATACCATCCATACGGTTAGAGCCAAAGATACGCATAAGATCATCTTGAAGAGAGAGAAAGAATTTTGAGCGACCAGGATCACCTTGGCGACCAGAACGTCCACGAAGCTGGTTATCAATACGACGGCTTTCATGACGTTCAGTAGCGATAACATAAAGCCCTCCAGCTGCTAAAGCTTTTTCTTTAAGCTTCTGAACATCTTTTTTGATTTCTTCAATTTTAGCTGTGCGCTCTGGACCTTCAGGGATATCCTGTAACTCTTGCCGGATGCGCATTTCAACATTACCACCAAGCTGTATATCCGTACCGCGTCCCGCCATGTTGGTTGCGATGGTGAGAGCTCCAGGAACTCCTGCTTGCGCAATGATGTATGCTTCTTGCTCGTGATAGCGAGCATTTAAGACTCTAAAACCGGTAATGCCCTCTTTTCGCAAACGCTCTGCCAATTGTTCTGACTTTTCAATAGAGGTTGTTCCAACAAGAATAGGCTGTTCTTTTTCATGTGCTTGACGGATATCACGCACAATTGCTCGATATTTCTCTTCTGCTGTTCGATAAATCTCATCATCTTCATCAATACGTTGTATTGGCAAATTTGTAGGGACTTCAACAACGTCAAGACCATAAATATTTCTGAATTCTTCGGCTTCTGTTGTTGCCGTTCCAGTCATGCCAGATAATTTTCTATACATACGGAAGTAATTTTGGAAAGTGATGGAAGCAAGTGTCTGGTTTTCTGGTTGAATAGCAACATGCTCTTTAGCTTCTAAAGCTTGATGAAGTCCTTCAGAATAACGTCGCCCAGGCATCATTCGCCCTGTAAATTCGTCAATAATAACGATTTCATCATTGCGAACAATGTAATCTTTATCGCGAGAAAACAGTTTATGGGCTTTTAGAGCATTATTGACATGATGAACGATAGCGACATTTTCTATGTCATAAAGACTTTCACCTTTAAGATGCCCAGCTTGTTCAAGCAGTTTTTCAATTTTTTCAGTACCAACTTCGGTAAAGGTCGTTGTTTTTTGTTTTTCGTCTATTTCATAGTCCTCTGGAGTTAAGGCAGGAATAAATGTATCAATAAGGTTATAGAAGTCAGTACGATCTTCTAGAGGACCAGAAATAATAAGGGGGGTACGGGCTTCATCAATAAGAATCGAATCAACTTCATCGACAATTGCGTAATGATGTCCACGTTGGACCATTTGACTACGATCGAAGGCCATATTATCCCGCAAATAATCAAAACCTAGTTCATTATTTGTGGCGTAGGTGATGTCGCATGCATAGGCCTCTCGGCGGGCATCACTATCAAGGTCATGAAGAATCACGCCCGTTGTAAGTCCTAGAAAACTAAAAATTTTTCCCATTGTTTCAGCATCACGACTAGCGAGATAATCGTTTACTGTCACAACATGAACGCCTTTACCCTCCAATGCATTGAGATAAATTGGTAGAGTTGCCATTAATGTTTTACCTTCACCTGTACGCATTTCAGCTATGCCACAGTCGTGAAGGACCATTCCACCAATAAGTTGTACGTCAAAAGGACGCATGTCATAAACACGTTTTGCGGCTTCACGAACAGTTGCGAAAGCTTCTGGTAAGAGCAAATCAACACTTTCACCTTCACGAAGACGTTTACGAAAGGCATCTGTTTTTTGGCAAAGCTGCTCATCACTTAATTTTACGAATTGTTCTTCCAAAGCATTAATTTGTGCAACTTTTTGGCGGAGTGCTTTGAGATGTCGCTCATGAGCAGAACCAAAAAACTTACGGGCAAAAACACCTAAACTGACCATCTCTGGCCCTTTCTTTTAATTGTTGTCACTCTTGTTGGGTAATTCATACGCTTTCCCCATACTCTACATTTTTTTCAAGTTATCTGATATCATTAGAGACATCATGAAATGCAGATGGTACCATTATACTTGCTGGTGTGCAATTTTCCACTTTAATTGTAAAGTAGAGATAAGAGGCTAAGCGCTCTATGTCAACTTTAAGTATGCTATTTAATTGATACAATACAAAGTAATTTAAGATACAATATGTCATTTTTCTCTATTATCATGTTTTTCATCTGCATTAGATAGGATTGGAGAAACTGAGATAAAAGGACAATTTTATACTTTTTTGAAATAAATTACCAATTTATTTCTCTATGTTTAAAGATTAAAGTGTTATGGTAAAGAAAATTGGAATCTTGAACCTGCCTTCATTTTTAAGGAGTATATTTATGAAATTTAACTTTATCACGCTGTTTTTAGCATCAACTTTATTGGCAAGTACAAGTTTAGGGGTGAAAGCCCAAGAAGGTTTGAATTCATCGTCGAATGATTTAAAGACTTTAGAGAAAGCTTCTGAAAAATCCGTTTCTCCTTCTCATATTATGGCGGTTATTGATGGGAAAAATATTACAGCAGGCCAATTAGATGATTTAGCGCTTGAAATAAATCCTAATTTAGCACGTTTTCCTGATGAACAACGCCGTATGATGGTTCTAAAAGCTTATTTAGATATGCAGGCACTTGCAAAAGCAGCAAGAAGCAAAGGGCTTGATAAGACAGAAGCTTACGATAAACGTATGGCAGTCATGCGTGACAATGTTCTTCAGCAGCTTTATTTTAAACAGGCGATTGTTGATAAAATATCGGACACTGATTTGGAAGCTCTTTATAAGCAAGAAGTTG
This sequence comes from Bartonella sp. TT119HLJHH, assembly GCF_042193385.1. Taxonomy (NCBI): domain Bacteria; kingdom Pseudomonadati; phylum Pseudomonadota; class Alphaproteobacteria; order Hyphomicrobiales; family Bartonellaceae; genus Bartonella; species Bartonella sp. TT119HLJHH. The sequence goes on from NZ_JBHILS010000006.1 coordinate 55,631, forward strand.
CGGCTTTACCTAAAGAGGATGAGGTTAAAGCGCGTCATATTTTGGTCAAAACGAGAAAAGAGGCAGAAGCTATCATTAAGCATTTGAATAAAGGCGAAAATTTTGAAGAGATTGCAAAGAAAAGTTCAACAGATGGTTCTGCTGCCGTTGGGGGTGATCTTGGTTATTTTAGCCATGGTCAAATGGTCAAGCCTTTTGAAGATGCAGCATTTGGTTTGAAAGTTGGCGAATACACGAAACAACCCGTTGAAAGTCCTTTTGGTTGGCATATTATTAAATTAGAAGATCGTCGTGTAAAACAACCGCCTGCATTTGATGATGTTAAAGAGATGTTGCGGACACAGCTGATAAAAAAGCGCTATCAAGAACTGATTGTTGATTTGCGTAGCAAGATAGATGTGAAATACCCTGATCCTAATGTTACAAAAATCATGGAATCGCTTCATCAAAATGGGACGCTACTTCCCGATGAGACATCCGATGAAGAAGATACGGAGTAGCTAGGAAAAATAGGTGGATAGCCTCTTTAATAGATAATTTGCTAGGTTAGTTTTGTTCAAAAAAACTAGCAGTTTTCTATGAGAGGTTATTGATCTGCAATCATTTCATTCGTTTTTATAGAAAGCATATTGTGGTTTTGAAAATTTCTCCTTTGTCACCTCAAAAGATCCAGGAGCTTTCTCCTTTATCTGGTGTACGGATAGCAACAGCTGAAGCTGGGATTAAATATAAAAATCGTACAGATCTTCTTTTCATCATATTCGATAAACCAGTGAGTGTGGCCGGTGTTTTTACCCGTTCAAAATGTCCATCTGCCCCTGTAGAGCATTGTCGTGCATCGCTTCCTCATGGGGTTGCGAGGGGGGTTATTGTGAATTCTGGAAATGCAAATGCTTTTACAGGAAGCAAAGGAAAGCACACAACCAATGCAATCATTTGTGCAGCAGCGAACGCTTTAAAGGTTAGAGAAGATGAAATTTTTATAGCTTCTACGGGTGTTATTGGTGAGCCAATGGATGCATCGGGTATTGTCAATCTGTTACCCAGTATGACAGAGACAGCAGAAGAGGGAAATTGGTTGGAAGCTGCAAAAGCCATAATGACAACGGACACATTTCCAAAACTTGCTACGTGCACTTTTGACTGTGGGGGAGAGCATGTTACCATTAATGGAATTGCAAAAGGTGCTGGTATGATTGCACCCGATATGGCGACAATGCTGTCATTTGTGGTTAGTGATGCTACCATTTCTTCGGATGCACTCCAATCCATGTTGTCAGAGGCGGTTCAGAGCTCTTTCAATTCAATCACGGTTGATAGCGATACCTCAACCTCAGATACACTCATGATGTTTGCGACAGGAAAAGAAAATTTTCCTTGCATTAGATGTAAAACAGATCCGCGTTATGAAGTGTTCTCAAAGCACTTGAGTGCACTTTTGCATGAGCTTGCGTTACAAGTGGTGTGTGATGGTGAAGGTGCTCGTCATTTAATTGAAGTTAATGTAATTGGTGCTACAACAAACGATGCTGCAAAAACGATTGCTCTCTCAATTGCAAATTCACCCCTTGTAAAAACAGCAATTGCCGGTGAAGATGCCAATTGGGGGCGGGTTGTTATGGCAGTGGGTAAGGCAGGTGTTGAAGTAGACCGTGATCTGTTAACGATTTGGTTTGGTGAACATCGTTTGGCGATTAATGGCGAACGAGATCCTGAGTATTGTGAAGAAGCAATAGGTACTTATATGCAAAGTAAACACATAACAATTCGTGTTGATATCGGTTTGGGTAATGGTACGGCGACAGTTTGGTCTTGCGATTTAACAAAAGAGTACGTTATGATCAACAGCGATTATAGAAGTTAACGAATGCACTTTATATTTAACAACTTATTATTTTCAGAGAAAATGGGGTATGTGAGCTCTTTTAGGAGCAGAGGGGATATGATAGAAAAGACAGTTATCTTTATGTTCCCTATTGGGGAGTGATATGTGTATAAAAAGTTCCATTCTTCTTGTTGTTGCATGCGCATTGTTCGATCAGAATAATCGTGTTTTGCTTACACAGCGTCCTGAAGGAAAATCACTGGCTGGTTTATGGGAGTTTCCTGGTGGAAAGGTTGAGCAAGGTGAAACTCCAGAAATTTCATTGATTCGTGAACTAGAAGAGGAGCTTGGTATTTATGTTCAACCAAATAATTTACACCCTTTAACGTTTGCGAGCCATAGCTATGAAACATTTCATCTCTTAATGCCATTGTATCTTTGTTACCATTATGAGGGCGTTGCGCAAGGACGAGAAGGGCAAAATTTAGAATGGGTTTTTATTAATGATCTTGATAAATACCCTATGCCTAATGCTGATAAACCATTGGTTCAGGTATTGAAAAATCATCTTCTTTAATGTGTTATAAGAAGCAAATATTGTTTAAATATAATTCAATATATTGATTTAAAATGATAATTTTAAATTTTCATGTTGAATGAGGAAGTTCAGAGTCGTAAAAATTTTTCTCATTTCAAATCTGTTTTATGTTAAATTAATCAAAACCATTCTTTTGCCCGTTCCAAGCGGAGAGGGTCATGTGGATAAAGTTATTTAAGAAAAAAATAAAATACGTGCTGAAAAAACGCTCTCCAACAACTAGGGGGTATCGCAATATTGAGAATGGGCAAAAGTGTATAATGGTTCCTTTGTACGCTTCATAAGCATAAAAATGGTGGTAGATAATGGATTTATACTTTTTGCGATTATCATTGAGAGATTGTCTTGGATGCACCGAAAAAATATTAGGAGTATTTATTTCATAATAGCTTATGATTGATAATTATACATTATCGCTTCATTATTTCTCTTGATGCTCTATTGTTTCTCAATCAAAAAAATTCAATAACGTACTCATAAAAAGGGTAGTATGTAATGTGAAAAATAATTTTAAACTGAATAAAATATATGGCTAATGAACTATTAAATATAAAAGAAAAACATGAAGAGAAGAGTACTTAGGGGATTGTATTATAGTATGAGAGATGAGGAAAAAGCTATCTGACTTAAGTATATAAATGAGAAATACAAATTAATGTGAGAGTGTTTTATGAAGTTTATATATTTCATTCAGAATGGAAGAGATAAAAATATAAGGAATTGTGCAATCTTCATTTTTTTTTGAAAAGAATACGCTCATTTCTCTATTGGTTTGTAATAAAGGTGTTTGAAACAGTGAAATATGATAATATCGAAAACGCTGATTCAAATGGTGTCATACGAGTTTATGATTATAATTAACTGTATGATATTTTAATACATATTATTCAGTAAGCCTGTTGATGAGTCTTTACACTATTTAAAGATAGGCGAATATTAATAAAGACTTCTAAATGAATATTGGATATGAGCTTTAAGAAAAGATCAAAAATGCTCTTTTCGAACAATGGGGGCACACTCCTCATATAATACAGAACGCTATTGCGTTGCATATTTATGAGATTGTTTTAAAAAGGCATTTCTTAAAGTACCCAAGTCCATTTCACACTGGCGCCTGAATGGTATAACGATAAAGCCATTGAGCACCACCATCTTTACGCTTATGAAGGAGTAAGCTGGTCCCAATGTTATTATGATAGCTCTTGGTATTTGAGAGCATTCAGAAGGGATATTTTTATTTATACATCAATTTCGCTTGCGATAAACAGGCAAGCGATTTTGATTGATTCAACATAAAAACAGATTTGAAATAAGAGAATTTTACGATATTTAGAATTCTTGACGCAGAGTGAATGATGGATAATTATCCTTATAAATCAATTTATTGTATAATAAAAACATTCAATTAATTTTTTATAAGAGGTATATATTAAGTCTCCTAAATTGGACGGCGTTTTGCGATGGGATATTGATTTTTTTTAGCGATACGCGTAATTGCCTGTTCCAATGGCTCGATCATAACGTCCATAGAAAAACCACTTGCATGAATAATATTTTCATGATCAACCATAATAGCAACATGACCTTTCCAAAAAATCAAATCGCCTCGTTGAAGTTTATCAGTGTCTGTAAGAAGCTTGCCTATAGTTTTTTGCTGCATATCAGTGTCACGTAAAACTATTTGACCGGTCATCATCATCGAGAGTTGGATGAGTCCTGAACAATCAATTCCAAAACCGCTGACCCCACCCCAAAGATAAGGTGTACGGATAAAGGTTTCTGCAACCGTAACATAATCTTCATATACGCGTCCAATGGGGCTGAGATGGTTCGTAATGATTGCTGTTCCATTTTCAAGAATAGAATACTGTGTGTCACGGATTTCAATTTCATCAGCAACACTGACTTTGCTTCCCATAGATAAAGGGAACTCTATCGGTCCATGTAAGTCAGCTTGTAAATATTTAAATGTGCGTGGTACCGAAACCACATGCGTTTGTTTTATGGTTGATGTACAAAGAACTTTTGTATCAATATAACCAACATAACCATCTTTGAGTGATTGTCCCCACGACATTGTTTCCCCTTGTTCAAAAATGAGAAGTTCTTCTCCGAATAAGCATTCTGTTTGTCTTTCACTTTTTTTATTATTTTCTTTAAAAAGTCCAGCAATCGCTGTATTAACGCGTCTTTTTTCACCTTGAACAAAGCGCTGAGCGGTAATTTCTGTTTCAAGACGTTGATCTGCTAGATCATCTCTGAATGCATGGAGTCTTGGGTCTTTAGAGTTCATCTTTTTGCTTTCCATTTTTTTGTTTCTCACCTTTAAATAAACTCATGGAAACTCTATTGGTAAGGTTTCTATCTTCAAACACAACTAAGAACACAGTTTAAAACGATAGCAATTGTTCTTGAAATTGCAAAATTGTCCATTTTTGTGGATATTTTGTGTCAAAATTCATTTTTTAAAAATATTATAAAGGGCACGAATAGTTTGTGCTGATCCACCAATAGGGTACCCTGGTTTTTCTTTTGGAACCCACCCATAAAGGTCGAAATGCGCAAAATGTTCAGCTTTTTCAACAAAAGAATTAAGAAATAAAGCAGCTGTTATAGAACCAGCAAAGCTATTTCCAGTTACATTGTTAAGATCAGCAATTGGTGATGATAACATCTCTTGGTAAGGTTTCCAAAGGGGCATTTGCCAAAGAGGATCAAAGACAGCATGAGCAGATTCAGAAATTTGTTGTGCCCATATTGAATCATTACAATAAAATGCGGGAAGATCTGGTCCTAATGCTATACGGGCTGCCCCTGTTAAAGTAGCCATACAAAGCATGAATTGTGGACTTTCTTCATCACCATAGGTGAGTGCATCGGCAAGAACAAGTCGCCCTTCAGCATCTGTATTGCCTACTTCAACACTTAAGCCTTTACGACTTTTGAGAATATCGCCTGGTCGGTAAGCATTCGCAGAAATTGCATTTTCTACAGCTGGAATCAAAACACGGAGACGGAAAGGCAATTTTGCATCCATGATAAGTTTAGCCAATCCCAAAACGTTTGCCCCACCCCCCATGTCTTTTTTCATAAGCAACATGTTATTGGCTGATTTAATATCGAGTCCTCCAGTATCAAAAGTTACGCCTTTGCCCACCAACGTTATTTTAGGATGATGTTCTTGCCCCCAGAGTAACTCAATCAATCGTGGTGCAGTACTGCCTGCTCGTCCCACGGCATGAATCATTGGAAAGTTATGGGTTAAGAGATCATCTCCACAAATACTTTGGACATGAGCACCATAAATTTTCCCTAGTTGGCGAGTTTCTTCTTCGAGAGCGTCAGTGTTCATATCATTGGCTGGAATATTAATGAGATCACGGACGAAAAAGACAGCTTCATAAATTCGTTGGAGTTCATTAAGATCAACGGCCTCATTGACATGGATGGATAATGATTTGAAAGAAGAATTTTGACGATAGCGATTAAATTGATAGCTACCAAATGCCAATCCAAGATAGGTATTTATTTCATCAGAGGTTGTACCTTCTAAATGCCATTGACCAGCAGGAAGTTTTTGAGCAAGAACTCCTGTGATAAAAGGATCGTTACCATCGCCAATTCCAAATAAAACTTTTTTTAAATGCCCCGTTTCGTGAGGAACAAAGAGTATTTGTCCTGCTTTGCCAGTAAAGTCATTAACTTTTATCCATGCTGTTGTTGATGCATCAAGTGATAAGTTAGCAAGACTTCTTTGGTTTACCAAGATGATAGGGCAACTGTTATCGATACGCGTTGAGGTAAAATGAATGTGGTGGTGCTGCATAGTTATGAGATCCTTATAGTCGTCTAAGTGCGACATATTCGACCAAATGATTTTTTCCCTTTCGTAGAATGAGATTGGACCGTGGTCGTGTTGGCAATATATTTTCCTGTAAATTTTTTAAATTAATCGTTTGCCAAAGATCCTCAGCGATTTTTGAGGCTTCTTTTTCATTGAGGTGGGCATAACGATGAAAATAGGATTCAGGATTTTGAAAAGTTGTTTTACGCAAACGTTTAAAGCGCTCCAAATACCAGTGACGAATGACTTCTGTTTCGGCATCGACATAGATTGAAAAATCAAAAAAATCTGATACGAAAGGAATAGCTTTTCCATCTTTAGGAAGATCACTGACCTGTAATACATTAATACCTTCAACAATTAAAATATCAGGACGATCAATGGTAATTGTCTGATTTTCTAGAACATCATAGGTCATATGTGAGTAAAGTGGGGCACGGACATTTCCGATACCTGCTTTTATAGCCGAAAGAAAGCACAGCAGTTTTTTAATGTCATAGGAATCAGGAAATCCTTTACGATTCATACGATTTTTTTGCTGTAAGATTGCGTTAGGATAGAGAAAACCATCCGTTGTGATTAGATCAACTTTAAGACTAGATGTCCAACGTTTCAACAGTTCTTGAAGAATGCGAGCCGTGGTTGATTTTCCTACAGCTACAGAACCAGCAATTCCAATAATAAAGGGCGTTTTTCTACTCTCTTCTTGATGGAGAAACTGCTGACGTTTGTGAAAAAGTTCCTGTACTGCTTCAACATGGCATGATAACAGACGCGATAAAGAAAGATAAATGCGTTGGACTTCTTTAAGATCGATAGGATCATCAATAGAGCGTAAACGCTTAATTTCATCAAAAGTCAAAGTAAGAGGTGTGTCTTCACGAAACTCTGACCATTCTTGTGCAGTAAAAACACGATAGGGTGAATATCGGTCAGAAACGGATTTGACCAGATTATCTTTCTGATTAATTTTTTGTATAGTCGTATCAATCATTTGTATTTGTCGAGATTTTTTTGCAGCAGCAATTGATTAAGAGCAGACAGATGAGCGGCTTTATTTTCAAATAAATTTTGTTTTGCATGCTCTCTTCTTTTAAGATAATAGATCATTTTTCATTAACTTACAGTCCAGTCATTCCAGTTTGCACGGATTTGTTCTAATGAGTACCCTTGCGCCAAAAAAGCCCATAAAAGTAGACGCGCTTTTACAGCTGATAAATAACCAGACATGAGAGCACCAGAAGCAATCATATCGATTTCTGAGCCTTTATAGCCATAAGTTATACGAGTTGTTGAGCCATTACAACAACGACTAGCAATAATAATTGGTATTTTTTGTGCATATTGTTGTACAAGGTCTGCTTCTTGAAAACTACAGTGTCCTGAACCAAAACCAGCTATAACAAGCCCAGCATAATACCCACTTTCAAGGCAGAATCTCATTAATTGTGCATCAGATGATAAAGAGGAATAGAGGAGTGCAATTTGATGATCGTGATTTTGGGGAAGATCAAACGTTTTTGGGAAAAATTTTCGATCATTAAAATAAATGAGTTTTCCTTCTAAAATAGTTCCCAAAATACCTGCGAGGCCTGATTGAAATGTTTCAATTTTGACGGTATGGCTTTTATACAGCCAATAAGGTGAATGAATTGTGTCATTGATGACAACGAGAACGCCCCTGTTACGACTTTGTGGGGCTGCCGCGACACGAGTTGCTGCTAAAATATTAGCTGGTCCATCAGCGCCTGCTTCATGAGGCATACGCATAGCACCAGTTATAATGAGTGGTTCAGCTTCCTTCCAGTAAAGAGAAAGAAAAAAAGCTGTTTCTTCCAGAGTATCAGTACCTTGCGTTAAAACAATACCTTCTGCACCAGCGTTTATTTGTTGTTTTGCCCAAGCGATTATTTCAAAAAGAATTTTAAAAGATAAAGATCCACTTGGCATTTGTATTAATGTTTGTGCATGAATATCAGCAACGTCATTTAAATTAGGAACATTTTTTATGAGGTTATCTGAGGTTAAAGTCGGTTGCATATGGCCAGAACTATCAGCAGTCATTGCAATTGTTCCACCTAAGGTTCCTATGGCTATTTTTTTCATAATTTTCCTCTAAAGGGTACAAACTGTTTAAATAAAGCTATTTAGCAGTAATTTACATTGACAACAATGATATCATTTTTTCAATTTTAAAAAATTGAGTTATGCTGAATCATTGTGTTTTTCTGTATATGTTCTTAAATAGGACAATAGTATTAAATAGGACAATAGTAATTGAGTTTTACATTGTATGAAAAGAAATCAATATTAAAAAGTAAAGTTAATATTAAGGAGTCTCCTTATGACAGAACATAAGCCAGATATAATGTATGGTACAACGATTATTACGGTACGAAAAGGTGGCAAAGTTGTGATGGCTGGCGACGGTCAGGTCTCTCTTGGACAAACGATTATGAAAGGCAATGCACGTAAAGTCCGTCGTCTTGGAAAAAGCGGAGTGGTTGTTGCTGGTTTTGCAGGTGCTACGGCAGATGCTTTTACATTACTGGAGAGATTGGAAACAAAGCTTGAGCAATATCCTGATCAGCTTATGCGTGCATGTGTAGAACTTGCAAAAGATTGGCGAACAGATCGCTATTTGCGTCGTCTTGAAGCGATGATGCTCGTGGCTGATAAGAAAGTAACTTTGGCTCTAACAGGGCTTGGTGATGTCTTAGAACCAGAAGATGGGGTTATGGCAATTGGCTCTGGAGGAAATTTTGCTCTTTCGGCTGCGCGGGCACTCATGGACTTGGATTTGGATGCAGAAACTATTGCTCGTAAAGCTATGGCTATTGCCGCTAAAATTTGTGTTTACACCAATGATCATTTTACGATTGAAACATTGGATGCAGAATTATCTTCTTTAGAGAAAGCTATTTAAATGTGTGTTGTATTTTCCCCTCGTGAGACTGTTTCAGAACTTGATCGTTTTATTATTGGCCAAAATGATGCCAAACGCTCTGTAGCTATTGCACTGCGCAATCGGTGGCGTAGGCAACAGCTTGATGAGCCGATGCGTGAAGAAGTTATGCCAAAAAATATTTTAATGATAGGGCCAACAGGTGTTGGTAAAACAGGAATCGCACGTCGATTAGCAAAACTTTCTGGAGCACCTTTTGTGAAAGTAGAAGCGACGAAATTTACTGAAGTTGGTTATGTGGGACGTGATGTTGAGCAAATTATTCGAGATCTTGTTGAAATTGCCATTTCTCTTGTACGTGAAAAGAAACGGGATGAAATAAAAGAAAAGGCTCACGTGAATGCTGAAGAGCGCGTTTTAGACGCCCTTGTTGGTAAAACAGCAAGTCCTGCTACCCGTGATAGTTTTCGTAAAAAATTGCGTGAAGGTGAATTGGATGAGAAAGAGATTGAAATTGAAGTAGCCGATAATAATAGCAATAGTGCTTCAACCTTTGATATTCCTGGTATGCCTGGGGCACAAATGGGTATTATGAATTTATCAGATATTTTGGGCAAAATGGGCAGTCGTACAAAAGTCCGTAAAACGACAGTAAAGGATTCTTTTAAACCGCTCATTGATGATGAATCTGAAAAACTCCTTGATCAGGAGCAAATTATTCAAGAGGCGCTTCGTGTTGCTGAAAATGATGGTATTGTTTTTATTGATGAAATTGATAAAATTGCAACCAGAGATGGTGGAGCAAGTGTTGCGATTTCGCGTGAGGGCGTTCAACGTGATCTTTTGCCTTTGGTGGAAGGAACAACAATTGCTACAAAATATGGGCAAATCAAAACAGATCATATTCTTTTTATTGCCTCAGGTGCATTTCATGTTTCCAAGCCATCTGATTTATTACCGGAACTTCAAGGGCGTTTGCCCATCCGTGTGGAGCTCAATCCTTTAACAAGGGAAGATTTACGACGCATTCTAACAGAACCAGAAGCCAGTTTGATTAAACAATATATTGCTCTTATGGCAACGGAAGAGGTTCATTTAGAAATTACCGATGATGCAATTGATGCTTTAGCAGATATTGCTGTAGATTTAAATGCAAGGATTGAAAATATAGGGGCACGTCGTTTGCAAACAGTGATGGAGCGCGTTTTGGATGAGATTTCTTTTACGGCGCCTGATAAAGCTGGAACATCGTTTAAAATTGATGCTGCTTACGTAAGAAAATCTATTGGCGAGCTTGCTGCTGATATCGATCTTTCCCGTTTTATTCTTTGAAAGTTATTGCTTGTTTTGTTTATCTGCGCGCTTCGATAATTTTGAAACCATGGGCTTGTTCATGTATCAACACTGTGCGGAAAATATTTTTTAATAATGTTTCATAAGGCAGGTGGCGGTTTGCAACAAAAAGCAGACTGCCGCTTGGTTTTAAGCACTTTGCAGCATTTATAATAAAATTTTTTCCTAATGAAACATCTGTTGTTTGTTGTGTGTGAAACGGTGGATTTGAAATAATTGTATCATACAGATTTGTGACAGGCTCATGCACCAGGTCATGCCAATAAAAATGAATTGGAAAAGGAGCTGTTATGGATTTAAGGTGCCATTTTGCTGCTCTCAAAGCGTTGTAGTCTGCTTCATAAAGATCAAGGGACGTAAGTTTTACATTGCTTTCAAGTGCAACGTGAGAAAGAAAGCCCCAGCCAGCACCAAAATCAGCTGTTTTTCCAGAAATAACTTTGGGTATATAAGAAGCAAGGGCAGCAGATCCTGGATCAATGCGACCGTGTGAGAACATACCAGAAGCGGTTTGAAATTTACCAAAAGTGAGCGGTGGTGAGCGCAATTGCGCAATGTTATGTCTCTCAATTTGTGGAGGAACTTGTAACCAAAATACAAGACCATGATTTTTAGATAATTTATTGGTGATGGGAACAATTGTTTTGACCCATTTCATCATTGAAGCAGCGCCAGCAGTTTTATTCCCACTGATTACAATCCATCCATTGGGTTTAACGCATTCTAATAAATCAAGAAAACAATTTTGGTTCAAACCACGATATTTGCTCAAATGTAAAAATGCACCATCATAGCTGAAGGTTTTATCTATTTGAGGAGAGCAGTGAAATTGAGTATCGACAAATTTTAAAAAATCTGGTCGCCAAGGCGTAATAACTTTTAAATTTTGTGCCCATTCTGGAGCTGGGATTTCTGTTAAACCAAAACTTAGCCAACACTGGTTTGGGTCAGGATACGGGAGTTCATGATTTTCAAAAGGCAAAAATAATAACACATAGGGCTCTTTCAAAGAAAAATGCCACTCCAATATTGGGATGGCATTTCATGATACGATAAGAGAAAAAATTTACTCTTCTTGTTTCTTACGACGGCGCTTATTTTCAGGTTGTTTTTTTTCATCCACGCACTTTTCTTCATTCATCGCTTTATCACCGGTGATTTCCTTTCCGGTTGTTTGATCAACGACCTTCATTGATAACCGAACTTTTCCACGCTCATCAAAGCCCATTAATTTAACCCAAACCTTATCACCTTCTTTAATAATATCGGTTGTTTTGGCAACGCGTTCTGATGCAAGTTGAGAGATATGAACAAGCCCATCACGAGAACCAAAGAAGTTTATAAATGCACCAAATTCTGCAGTTTTTACAACTGTTCCTTGGTAGATAGCACCAACTTCAGGTTCATCAACAATAGAATGGATCCAACGTTTTGCTGCTTCAATGGTTTTAGCATCAGCAGAAGCAATTTTAATGGTACCATCATCATCAATATTAATTTTTGCTCCCGTTTGTTCCACGATTTCCCGAATAACTTTACCACCAGAGCCGATAACATCACGGATTTTATCGACAGAAATATTCATAACTTCGATTCGCGGAGAAAATTCACTCAGCTCAGCACGTGCACTGGTTAAAGCTTTCGCCATTTCATTAAGGATATGGATTCGGCCACCTTTGGCTTGTTCAAGCGCGATTTTCATAATCTCTTCGGTAATACCATCAATTTTGATATCCATTTGCAAGGCAGTAATACCATTTTCTGTTCCTGCGACTTTAAAATCCATATCTCCAAGATGATCTTCATCCCCTAAAATATCAGAAAGAACAGCAAAGCGTTCTCCTTCTTTAATCAAACCCATAGCAATACCAGCAACAGGGCGTGCGAGAGGAACACCAGCATCCATGAGAGCAAGTGAGGTTCCACAAACCGTTGCCATAGAAGAAGATCCATTGGATTCAGTGATTTCTGAGACAGCACGAATGGTATAAGGAAAAGATTCTTTCGTTGGCAACATGGGGTGAATTGCCCTCCATGCCAATTTGCCATGTCCAATTTCACGACGACCAGGAGAACCAAGGCGTCCTGTTTCACCCACTGAAAATGGTGGAAAATTGTAATGGAGAAGGAACGTTTCCTTATACATACCCGTTAAGGCATCAACATATTGTTCATCTTCGCCAGTTCCCAGTGTTGCAACGACAATAGCTTGCGTTTCTCCGCGAGTAAAGAGTGCTGATCCATGTGTACGGGGTAAAATACTCACTTCTGATTGGATTGGGCGCACAGTAGAAAGATCGCGTCCATCAATACGCTTTTGTGTATCAAGAATGTTCCCGCGAACAATTTTTGCTTGCAATTGTTTAAATACCGTTGCAATCTGATCTGTACTGAATTGACAGTCTTCTTCTGTTTCTGGCATAAATTTATTGATGATTTCTGTTTTTAGTGCATCAATTGCAGCATAACGTTCTTGCTTATCAGTAATTGTGTAAGCCTTTCGTATATCTTTTTCTGCCATTTTCTGCATCGCTTTTTCAAGTTCAGAAAGATCTTCAGGAACAAAATCACGAGGATCTTTTGCAGCAACTTCAGCAAGCTTTATAATGGCATCAAGGACAGGTTGAAGGCCTTTGTGACCAAACATCACGGCCCCCAACATGATATCTTCTGGTAATTCTTGTGCTTCTGATTCAACCATCAAAACAGCACTTTCTGTTCCAGCAACAACAAGATCAAGTTTTGATTCGGGCATTTCATCGATATGAGGATTAAGAACATATTGTCCATTACAATAGCCAACGCGTGCACCAGCTATAGGTCCCATGAAAGGAACACCTGACAGGGTCAATGCGGCAGAAGATGCAATCATCGCAAGGATATCGGGATTGTTTTCGAGATCATGCTGTATAACGGAAACAATAACTTGTGTATCATTTTTATATCCCTCAACGAAAAGGGGACGAATTGGGCGATCAATCAAACGTGAAACCAAAGTTTCATTTTCACTTGGTCGACTTTCACGTTTTAAATAGCCTCCAGGTATTCGACCAACAGCATAGGATTTTTCTTGATAATTAACAGTGAGTGGAAAAAAGTCCTGGTCTGGTTTTGGGCTTTTGGCCGATACAACGGTTGCTAAGACAATAGTTTCTCCATAGGTAGCAATCACTGCACCATCAGCTTGACGCGCTATTTTCCCTGTCTCAAGGGTGAGAGGACGCCCAGCCCATTCAATTTCTATCTTGTGCGTTTTGAACATTTTTTATCCTTAATGACCAGTGTTTAAATCTTTGATTGCTTACATTCTGGTTGTGCATAGCATATTTGCAAATTCTGGGGTGAACAACAAATTACTTCCTTTGTTACGACGAAGAGAGAAGTAAATCGTATTAAATGTGAAACGATGAGCAGTCCTATCCCATAATAACTTATCAGTTTTTAAAATTTTTAATTAAAGGCAACACATTGAAAAAATGGGTGGTTTTTTTAATACCACCTCCATTTTTCTTTTAGCGACGTAAACCTAACTTCTTTATAAGTGTCTGATAACGATTTTGATCAACTCCTTTAAGATAATCAAGAAGGCGCCGGCGTTGAGACACCATCTTCAAAAGACCACGACGAGAATGATTATCTTTTTTGTGAGATTTAAAATGGTTTGTTAAATTAGAAATACGTTCAGAAAGTACAGCAATCTGTACTTCTGGTGATCCTGTATCACCAACTTTGTTTGCGTATTCTGCGACAAGAGCTTGTTTACGTTCAGCTGTAATCGACATCGTATTATCCTTTCCAAAAACGAAGAAACATAAAGTCACCCATAGCCGAGATGTCGTTCAGCAAGGGTCTGTGAGAAAACAGGAAAAGTCGAAGACTCTTACCTAATTTCGTTCTTATATAGGAAAGAAGGTTAAAATACTAGTCCTTGACAGCATTTTGAAGTCTTTCTTTAAATAAAAGCTTTTGTTTTGAAATATTGATTTAAATAGAGTTTTATGAGAAGTTTTTAAAGAATTATGCATCCTTTTGATACAAAGATTATGAGCGTGTGTGTGTGGTAACAAAAGTGATAAATACCGTTGGAGGAAAAAGATGCAGAGCATTTCAACATTAAAACTTTTTCGTAATGCGGTATTTCGAAATTTATGGTCATCTACTCTTATTTCTAATTTAGGGGGGCTGATACAGGCTGTTGGAGCAGGGTGGTTAATGGCGTTGATTAGTTCTTCGCATTCCATGGTTGGGCTAGTTCAAAGTGCCACAACATTACCACTTGTTATGTTTTCTTTGATGGCAGGGGCATTAGCTGATAATTTTAATCGGCGTCAAATTATGTTGTGTGCACAGATTATGATGATGGTCATATCCATGAGTTTATCTGTTTTAGCCTATATGGGATTTCTAACACCTTGGCTTTTGTTATGTTTTACGTTTTTGATTGGATGTGGCACAGCTTTTTATAATCCTTCTTGGCAAGCTACGATAGGAGATATTGTGAGCAGGGAAAATATTCCTGCTGCTGTTAGTTTGAATAGTGTCGGCTTTAATTTAATGCGGAGTGTTGGTCCTGCTATTGGTGGTGCCATCATTGCAACTTTGGGGGCATCTGCTGCTTTTTTGTTTAATGCTATAAGCTATATTCCTCTTATTGGTGCGTTATTTTTCTGGAAGTCGAATTATGAAAACAACTCATTACCACGAGAAAGGCTATTAGGAGCTGTCTCAGATGGTTTGCGTTATGTTGCGATGTCACCTAATCTCTTAAGTATTATGGTTCGAGCGTTCCTTTTCGGTATAGGAGCAATTTCGATTTTAGCACTTTTGCCAATTGTTGCACATAAAGTTCTTGGAGGAAGTGCCCTTCTTTATGGTACATTGCTCGGTTGTTTTGGGTTAGGAGCCATGACCGCAGGTATTATTAATGCAGTTGTACGGCATCATTTTCGTTCAGAAACAATTATTGCAAGTGCATTTATTGGTTTTGCCTTTTCTTGCTTTTTATTGGGAATCAGCCGTTCCCTGATTATAAGCCATATTGCTTTATTTCCTGCAGGGTTATGTTGGGTTTTGGCATTATCATTGTTTAATACATCTGTACAACTCTCTACACCACGCTGGGTTGTTGCACGTTCTTTAGCACTTTATCAAACGGCATCTTATGGGGGGATGGCTATTGGAAGTGCAATCTGGGGAGTTTTGGCTGATGGTTATTCTCCAACAATTGCTTTGAGCGTTTGTTCTCTATTCTTGATTTTTGGCGCTCTTGCGGGGGTAAAATTTAGCATTCAAGAAATTCCTCAGATAGATTTAAATCCTCTTGATCATTTTAGAGAACCGGAATTATTACTTGACCTCAAAGCAAGAAGTGGCCCGATCATGATAATGATCGATTATAAAATTCATGAAAATGATCTTGAAGAGTTTCTCAAAGTGATGACGCGTCGACGCCATATTCGATTACGTGATGGTGCGCGTCAGTGGGTCCTGTTACGAGATCTTGAAAGACCTGAATATTGGACAGAGGCTTATCATATGCCAACATGGGTAGACTATTTACGCCATAATCATCGTCGTACAAAAGCAGATGCAGAAGTCAATAAGCGTCTGCGCCATTTAAATTGTGCTCCTAATGGTATAAGAGTGCACCGCATGATTGAACGCCAAACAATACCGCAAGCCAATGAGATGCTTTTAAAAGTTTCCTCTGATCATCTCCCTTAAGGTTAAAACAGTTTTTGTAAATATTAATTATGTTAATGTTATTTCGATTAATTTGTTAGCATAAGTACAATAACAAAAAATTGCTGTTTTAATAGTTAATTAATTGATTTATAATGATTATTTGCCATTTTCATGTTGAGTGATAGTCTTAAAAATCTTAAGCTGTTCTCATTTCAAATCTGTTTAGAGTAAATCAGTCTACATCTTCGCTTGCACATTACAAACGAGGATTAAAATGTGAGTAAAAAACGATTGAAAAAGAAATAAAAAACCACTTATGAATCTCTTGAAATGCAAGGATTATTGCGACATTAAGAGGAAAAAGTGTGTGGTGGTATTAGCTTATAGCACTGACTTAAATTTTGATATGAATACGGTAAATATAGACAATGAAAAGCACCATATTTTTCTTAATTGATAGAGAAAAATATCTTTCCGCAAAAGGTGGTTGTGGAAAAGAATCGATTAAATTGAGAAAATCCGCTTTGGTTTAAATAGACTTTTGTCGAGAATGCCAATAGCAAGAAGTTGTTCCTTATAGAGGACACAAACTTCCTCTTCATCAAGAGGTATTTTATGATGATTCAAGAGGATAGAATGACCATTTATAATTCTCTGTGCTTGAGTTTCATTAAGGATATAGTGAGGGAGGCAATCCAATGCGGCACTTGTGTCAATTAAGAGCCCATCGAGTGTTGAGAAGTTTTTTTCAAAAGAACGATTATTCTCATCTGTAGTGTTTTTATTTGGCGGAATGGCCGCTTTTAGTTCCTCCCATGTAATGAGATCTTCTTCATCAAAAGGTGCAACGGCAATACGTCTTAAATCAGCAATATGCCCATAGCAACCGAGATCACGTCCCATATCGCGTGCTAAAGAGCGCACATAAGTTCCTTTTCCGCAGGTTATTTCAAAGACAGAATGCTCTTTGGTAGGCATTTCTAATAACTTGAAAGTTTCTATTTCCACTTCACGGGGCGGAATTTCAACAACTTCTCCTTCACGCGCTAAATCATAGGCACGATTTCCGGCAATTTTGATTGCTGAAAATTGTGGAGGTGTTTGTAAAATAACACCTGTATATTGAGGAAGAAGAGCAAGTATTTCTTCTTGTGTTGGACGATTGAGAGAAGTTTTCGTTATTTCTCCTTCTAGATCATCTGTTGAGCGCTCTTGCCCCCAAGCAATATGAAAACGGTAAGTTTTTTTGCCTTGCATCACGTAAGGGACGGTTTTGGTTGCTTCGCCCAATGCAATGGGAAGGAGACCAGAAGCAAGAGGATCAAGTGTACCCGCATGTCCTGCCTTTTGAGCATGGAAGAGCCATTTGATTTGTGAGACAGCTTCTGTTGATTTCATTCCTTTTGGTTTATCAAATATGACCCAGCCAGAAACAGGACGCCCTTTTTTCTTGTGTTGCCGCGCCATATCTTTAATCCTCATCTGTATCACTATGGTGAAGATCGCGTGCAACCTCAGGCGAGCGAAGGAGGGCATCAATTTTTGAAAAATTATCAAAGCTATTATCAAGTCGGAAACGCAGTTCTGGCATATATTTCATTTGTCGCAACGCATGACTGATTTCTCCACGGAGAAAACGACTATGTTTATTGAGGGTATCAACAACATCGGTATGAGAAGCATTTTTAAGAGTACTGAGAGGTGATACAAAGCAAGTAGCAATTTTTAAATCTGGTGACATGCGTACTTCAGAGACAGAAATAACAATATCTTTCAAGACATCATCAAGTAAAATACCACGCTGTAGTATATGCGCTACTGCGTGACGTACTTGCTCTGCTACTCTAAGTTGTCGTTGTGATGGCCCTGCATTTTTCATCAAAGTTTTATCCCTGCTACAAGATCTCTTTTTTAATCATCAAGATAAGGAAAAAAGAGACATTGTTTATAAAATCCAATCACTTTAACTCTGTCGTGAAATGAGGAAAGTTATTGGATTATTTTATAATGTGCGGTTAATATGTTCGATACGGAAGGTCTCAATGATGTCTCCTGCGCGCATGTCTTCATAATTTTCAAAGGCTATTCCACATTCTTGACCACTTTGCACTTCATTGACTTCATCCTTAAAGCGTTTGAGTGTTTTCAGCTTTCCTTCGTGAATAACGATATTATCGCGGATAAGGCGAACACCGGCTCCTCGTTCTATTTTACCTTCTGTAACACGACATCCTGCAACTTTTCCAATTTTTGTAATGTTAAAGACTTCTAGAATTTCAGCATTACCAAGGAAAGTTTCACGCTGTTCTGGTGAGAGTAATCCAGACATAGCAGCCTTGATATCGTCAACAAGATCATAAATGATGTTGTAATAACGAATTTCAATTCCTTGTGTTTTAGCAAAATCACGTGCTTGCTTATTGGCTCGAACATTAAAGCCAATTACAGCAGAGTTAGAAGCTTCCGCAAGGGAAATATCACTTTCGGTAATTCCTCCAGCACCAGAATGTACAATACGCGCACGAACCTCGTCATTTCCGAGTTTTTCTAATGCTGAAGCGATTGCTTCAATTGATCCTTGTACATCCCCTTTTATAATAAGAGAAAATTCCTTAACACCAGTCGTTTGCAATTTTGTCATCATCTGTTCAAGAGAACCACGTGAACCAGTTTGCCGTGCAACAGCTTTATCACGTGCTAATCGTTGACGATATTCAGAAATTTCACGTGCTTTTGCTTCATGTGTGACAACAGCAAAACGGTCTCCAGCTTGTGGTGTACCTTGCATGCCTAAAATTTCAATTGGTGTAGAGGGAACGGCTTCTTTGACATGGCGGCCATGGTCGTCAATCAAAGCACGCACACGCCCCCATTCATTTCCGGCAACTATAATATCAGAAGGGTGTAATGTACCTTTTTGAACAAGAACTGTTGCAACAGATCCGCGTCCGCGATCCAATTTGGCTTCAATGATAACGCCCTCTGCAGTTCGTTGAGGATCTGCTTTCAGATCAAGCATTTCAGCCTGAAGAAGGATAGCTTCGAGAAGTTTATCAAGATTTTGACCAGTTTTAGCAGAAACTTCAACGTCCAAAGTTTCTCCGCCCATAGTTTCAACAAACACTTCATGTTGTAGAAGTTCTGTACGTACTTTTTGTGCATTTGCAGCTGGTTTATCAATTTTGTTGATAGCAACAATGATAGGTACACCAGCGGCCTTCGCATGATTGATTGATTCAATCGTTTGAGGCATAACACTATCATCAGCGGCTACAACGAGAACAGCAATATCAGTAACACGAGCTCCACGTGCACGCATAGCCGTAAATGCAGCATGCCCTGGTGTATCAATAAAGGTAATTTTTTGACCGTTTTGTTCTACTTGATAGGCACCAATATGCTGCGTAATACCTCCTGCTTCGCCAGAAACAACATTTGCTTTGCGAATAGCATCTAAAAGAGAAGTTTTCCCGTGGTCAACATGGCCCATAATGGTCACAACAGGGGGACGCTGCTGCATGTTTTGAGGATTATCTGTTATATTAAAGATACCTTCTTCTACATCAGATTCTAAAACACGTTTAACAGTATGTCCAAATTCAACAGCGATGAGTTCGGCAACATCTGCATCAATAACATCGCCAGGTTTCATCATTTGTCCTTGTTTCATCAAGAATTTAATCACATCAACAGAACGCTCAGTCATACGTTGTGCGAGCTCTTGAATGGTAATCGTTTCAGGAAGAACAACTTCGCGAGAAATTTTTTCTCTTGGTTCTTGATTTTGTGCACGCTTAAACTTTTCCTGTCTACGCCGCATTGCAGCCATTGAGCGCCCACGTGCGCTTCCTTCTTCATCCAGTGCACTATTCAGAGTTAGTTTTCCGCGTCGCCGCTCATCAGCTCCTTTGACAACTTTTGGTACACGTATTTCTGATTTAGCAGGATTAGCACGTCGACTATGCCGTTCTTCCTCTTTATTGTCATCTATTTTGCGTTTTTCAACCACGGTTGTATTTTTAGGCGCAATAGGAATATCTGTCTGTTCAATGAGAGGGGGAACAGGTGGAGTCTGTACTAGCGATATTTCTTCTTCTTGTTGGAGATGTATTTCTTTTTCTTTAATTTCTTGCTGTAAAATTTCTTCACGCTCTTTAGCGCGTCTTGCTTCTTCTTCGGCTTGTTCTCGCGTTATTCTTTCTTGGATATGTGCTTCTTCTAATGCGCGAAGTCTTGCTTCCATTTCAGTTGATGAAAGATTGCTTTTGGCCACAGATTCTTGAGGCTTTTTTCCCTCAAAACGCGGTTTAGAACGCTGGGGGGCCACATGCGGCTTTGTAATGGGCTGTAGGGTTTCAGTTTTTTCATCAGGTCGCGTAATTTTACGCCGTTTGGTTTCGACAACGACAGCCTTCGTACGGCCATGACTAAAATTTTGTTTGACCGTGCTCGTTTCCAAGACAGACCTCTTGAGAGTTAGTGTCTTCTTGACGGTTGTTTTGTCGTTGTTATTTTCACTCATTGTACTTCCTTCACGGCTTGTGCCGTCATCTCACTAGACTTACTATGCTTGTCGTCACGATAGCTGATCAATTTACATGTCGCTTTGAGAAATCCTTCAGCAGCTTTTGTGTCCAATAAAGCGGCGTGCATTACAGGATTAGAGCCAAAAGCCACGCGCATTTCATCACTTGTAAATAAAGATATGGTTTTTATAGTCTGATTTGTTTGTTGTTGTATTGAATGGATGGCCTGTGCAATTTTTTGTTTCCCATTTTCTGTTGTTTCTTTAGCATGAAGTACAAGAATAACTTTACCAGAGCGGATAGCAGCGTCAACCTTTGTTGCTCCCATAACAATTGCTCCCGCTTTTCGTGCCATGGAAAGGCTTGAAAGAGCGGCTTTTAGTAAAAGCGTATCAACAACATGCACAAGATTTGGTGCAACCTCAACATCTGTTTTAAAATTTCTATGAAAAGCTTTTTGTTCAATTGCTTTCTCAATAACAGCGTGATGGGCAGAAATCCAAACGCCACGCCCTGGTAAATTCGCTTTAAGATCAGGAACAATTTGGTTATTGGGACCAATAACAAAACGGATCAGCGTTTGTGCTGAAGCATTTTTTCGGGTCACAATGCAAGTCCGTTCATTCATTTAAAGTGTATCCACATCCAAATCATCTGTTTTTTCATTTTCTGTAGAATTTTCATTTTCTACAGGATTTTCTGTAACAAGATCAGCTTGGTCTATCCAGCCTGCTTGTACACGTGCGGCTAAAACCATAGCTTCTGCATCAGCGCGTGTAATGTCAAAAGGGGTCAGAATACCAGAAAAATTCTGTGTTTGACCTTCTTTACGTTCTCTCCAACCAGCTAAATCATCAACGGCATAGCCAGCAAAGTCTTCTATTGTTTTTACACCATCCTCACCAACAGCAACCAACATAGCACTTGTCATTCCGGGAAGTGTTCGTAATTCGTCAGAAACTCCGAGTTTTTTGCGTTTTTCATCAAGTTCTTTTTCTTGATGATCAAGATATTCGCGGGCACGACTTTGGATTTCAGCGGCGGTATCATTGTCAAAACCATCAATAGAAGCGATTTCTTCAAGATCAATATAGGCGATTTCTTCAATAGAAGAAAAACCCTCTGATGCCATAACCTGTCCGATCATTTCGTCAACCTCTAAGGCTTCCATAAACAATTTACTGCGTTCAGTAAATTCTTTTTGACGATTTTCAGATTCTTCCTTTTCCGTTAAAATATCAATGTTCCATCCTGTTAGTTGCGAAGCCAAGCGGACATTTTGCCCACGTCGTCCAATAGCAAGGCTAAGTTGATCATCTGGTACAATAACTTCAATCCGCTCAGCATCTTCATCAAGGATGATTTTAGAAACTTCAGCAGGTTGAAGTGCATTAACGACAAATGTTGCCGCATCAGGCGACCAAGGAATAATATCAATTTTTTCGCCTTGTAATTCAGCAACAACAGCTTGTACGCGGCTTCCTCGCATTCCAACGCATGCTCCAACAGGATCAATGGAACCATCGCGTGAAACAACGGCGATTTTAGCCCGTGAACCTGGATCACGAGCAACAGATTTGATTTCTATAATACCATCATAAATTTCTGGCACTTCCATAGTGAAAAGTTTTACCATAAATTGGGGATGTGTGCGTGAAAGGAAAATTTGTGGTCCACGCGTTTCACGGTGTACATCATTGACGAAAGCACGAATACGATCTCCATAGCGGAATGATTCACGAGGAATTAATTCATCACGGCGCACAATAGCTTCACCGCGCCCTAGATCAACGATGACGTTACCATATTCCACACGCTTAACTGTACCAGAAATAATTTCACCAACTTTATTTTTGAATTCTTCATATTGCTGATCACGCTCTGCATCACGTACTTTTTGTACAATAACCTGTTTAGCAGATTGCGCTGCGATACGTCCAAAATCCATAGGAGGTAAAAGATCAGCAAAAAAATCACCAACTTTTGCTTCTGCTTGACGTTTGAGTGCATCGGACAAAGTAATTTCCGTTGTATAGTCTTCAACGACATCAACAATTTTAAGCAAGCGTTGTAATTTAATTTCACCTGTTTTGGAATTGATTTCAGCACGGATATTGGTCTCTTGACCATAACGAGAACGTGCTGCTTTCTGAATAGCGTCAGCCATCGCAGAAATGACAATTTCACGGTCGATCGACTTTTCACGTGCAACAGCATCTGCAATTTGCAGAATCTCAAGCCTGTTAGCGCTTGTAGCCATCAATTTTCTCCTTCTTTGTGTCACACGATGGGTATTTCCCAGTGATATTATTTTTTGAAATTGAGCGTCTGTATAGAGTCGTTAGCGTTCTCTTCGGCAATGAATTGTTGACTTAAATTTTTATTTTGTTTCAATGCATCACGAATAAGCTCATCGGTAAGCACTAAATGCGCATTTATGATATCACAAAAGGAAATAGGGGTGTACATGGCTTCTCCATAAGCTGCTTTGTCAGTGTTTAAAATAAATCCATCTTGCGTGATATTCGTAAGTGTCCCACGAAATTTTCGGCGCCCATCAATTGTTATTTTAGTTTCAATTTTTGCAAGATGCCCTTGCCAATGAAAAAAATCAGATTTTCTTACCAATGGACGATCAATTCCAGGTGATGAGATTTCTAAATGATATTTGCGTTCAATAACATTTTGCACATCAAGGAGTGGGGAAACAGTTCGACTAACAGTTTCACAATCTTCTATGGTCATAGAACCATCGGCACGTTCAACCATAATTTGAAGTGTTAAACCATTTTGACCAAGGAGTTTTACACGAACCAAACGAAAACCTAAAGGTTTAAGTAGTGGTATGACAAGAGCAGCAACCTGTGCTTCGATACCATCTTCTTCAAACAAGCGCGGTTCGTCAAGATTGCTTATTTTTTCAGCTTCGTTCATACATTTTATCCAAGTTATTTCATCAGTTTTATGATATTAAAAAAGAGCGGGTCCAACGGCCCACTCTTCATCATAAGACCAAGAATTTAACTATTGATACTCTTAAATTCAAAATTTTTCAAGTTGTTTATGAGAAAAGCGCTTGATCATTTATTTCTTGATAAAGATAAGATAGGCAGGCGTTCGTCCTTCGCGTAAAGCTTTTGCTTCATAGCGGGTCCCACTCCATAGTGGATAAGGGAGTTTCCAGTCTTGAGGGCTTTCTGCTTTCCATTCAAAGTGATCATGTTGTGCGCAATGGTACAAAGTCCAGTTTACATAACTGTCGATATCGCTAGCAAAGCGAAAAAATTTCCCTATTTTAAGAACACGAGCAAAACGGTTAAGATTTTTTATGTTGATGAAGCGTCGTTTCCAGTGTTTCTTTTTCGGCCAAGGATCAGGATAGAAGAGGTCTATTCCATCAAGCGAGTTATCAGGGAGCCAATCAAGGAAGCGTGTCGCATCATCATTATAGAGGCGAAGACGATTTTGATGGTTTTGATACTGTTCAAGAGACAACAATATTTTTGCCATGCCATTGATGAAGGGCTCGACGCCGATAAAACCGGTTTTTGGAAAATATTCCATTTCATGAAGTAAATGTTCACCTCCACCAAAGCCGATTTCAAGTCGAATTTCTCTTACTTTGCTTGAAAATAAGGATGTAAGGTTTGGGGGAGGAGGAACATTTAAATCAATATTAAATTTGGGGAGAAGCATTTTTATACGTGTAAGCTGACTGTTTCGAAGTTGTTTTCCTTGTCGGCGTCCAAAAAATGCTTCACTCTTGCGTATATTATGTTTAATCATGGGATTTGGATCATTGTTTGAAGCGTTTTCACGAGATCAGTTTTTTCCCATGAAAACGAACCATCGTGTTTTGGTTTACGGCCAAAGTGACCATAGGCAGCTGTTTTCGCATAAATAGGTTTATTGAGGTCAAGATGTTTTCGAATGCCGGTAGGTGAAAGGTCCATTATTTTGCGGATGGCTTCTTCAATAACTTTTTCATCGACTTTTCCTGTTCCATGAAGATTAAGATAAATAGATAAAGGTTGTGCAATACCAATTGCATAGGAGAGTTGAATGGTGCATCTCTCTGCTAAATGAGCAGCAACAATATTCTTAGCCAGATAGCGTGCCGCATAGGCAGCAGAACGATCAACTTTTGTTGTATCTTTTCCTGAAAAAGCACCGCCTCCATGGGGTGCAGCACCTCCGTAAGTATCCACAATAATTTTGCGTCCTGTTAATCCGGCATCGCTTTGAGGGCCTCCAATGACAAATTTTCCTGTTGGGTTAATATACCACCTACATTGAGCTGCGATGGGAATGTCATGTAAAGCTTGGCGAATGTAAGGTTCAACCACTGTACGTACTTTATTGGAATCCCAACTTTCATCAAGGTGCTGCGTTGAAAGAACAATGGATGTGACCTCTATCGGTTTTCCATTTTTATAGCGTATGGTTATTTGGCTTTTAGCATCTGGTCCTAATTTTCCAGTTTCTCCCTCTCCTTTATGACGGGCTGCGGCAAGAAGTTTGAGAATTTTATGCGCATAATAAATTGGCGCAGGCATGAGATCAGGTGTTTCACGGCAAGCATATCCAAACATGATGCCTTGATCACCTGCTCCTTCTTCACCATGCCGATCCGTAGCATTATCAACCCCTCTTGCTATATCAGCTGATTGAGGGCGCAAAAGAACATCAATTTTAACAGTTTTCCAATGGAATCCTGCTTGTTCATAGCCAATGGTACGAATAGCACGGCGCGCTGCTGTACGAAAACGTGTAGGATTAATGAGTGGAAAGCTAGTTTCATCATAGATGAATTCTTTATTTTTATCTTTTTTTAATAGCGTATCAGGAACACGTACTTCACCAGCGATAACAACACGGTTGACACTAACGAGAGTTTCACAGGCAACGCGTACTAACCATGGATCAGTACCAGTCTTTTCAGCTTCTTTATAGATCATATCAACGATTTCATCGGAAATACGATCACAAATTTTATCAGGATGTCCTTCCGATACCGATTCGCTCGTAAAAAGATAATCTTCATGCGGCATAGGAACTCCTTCAAAAAAGAAAACCAACGATTTAATCAATTGCTTACTAAAGTCGTCACCATTTGCTAATTCTACAGCAAATAGTCAATGCAAATTTATATGAATAAAAGAGAAAAGATATAATTTTAATTTATAACTTATTTGTCAAATCTTCCTCAGAAAGTGCTTTTGCTAAGTCAATAATTTTTCGACGCACTTTAGCATCAGATATATTTGTAAAAGCGCGCATGAGCTGAATCCCTTCGCTGCTAGAACAAAAGTCTATAAAATTGTGATCACTTTCGGCAAAACCCTCTACTTGTTGGGAGGTAATACCTTTATCAAAAAAGTAAGAAACAGGAACATCCATAATTTCCGCTATCGCTTGAAGACGACTGGCACCAATACGGTTTGTTCCTTTTTCATATTTTTGGATTTGCTGAAAAGTAATTCCTAATTTTTCACCTAGTTTCTCTTGAGTGAGTCCTAAAATATTACGACGTAAACGGATACGAGTTCCAACATAGATATCTATAGGGTCAGGTTTTTTTCTAGTTTCGGTCATAATGCAACTCTTTATTTCCAGCACTTTTTTCTAAATCAACATCATATTTATGCGCAGCTGATTTATCATATAATTAAAACAATATGTAATATTTTTTCCCAATATTACTGGTACACGCAACATAATACCGTACAAAGGGCACTTGAATCATTTAAGCTGTTTTGTAAAACCAAAACCAATACGACACAATAGCATAAGGATGAATAAGATAAAAGTAGAGAAAGTTCTGTATTCATTGCTTCCTATAGGGGTAATGGATGATGGAACTTGTGAATCAATAATGCCCACAGCATTTTGTCGAAGAGCTACAACGATTCGTCCATAAGAATCAATAACAGCTGATATGCCATTATTGGCTGCCCGTATGAGGGGGATTCCCAGTTCAACGGCACGAAGCTGTGCTTGTTGAAGATGTTGATAGGGTCCAGGCGTTACACCAAACCATGCATCATTTGTAATATTAATAATTGCTTGAGGTGGGGAACCTTTAAAAGTCATTTCATGGGGAAATATTGCTTCATAACAAATCAAGGGTAGATAAGAAAATCCGTTTGGCATTGTAACAATTTTGCGCACACTTGCAGCACTATATCCACCAATAGTATCGGCAAGGGTACGCAATCCAATTTTTTTCAATAAATTCTGATAAGGAAGATACTCACCAAAAGGAACCAAATGAAGTTTATCAGAAGTATTTAAAATATTACCTTGAGCATTAATGACTGCAATTGTATTAAAATATTGTGTTTGAGAATGAGGTAGATCATTGCTGGCGCGTATTGCTCCGATAATAGCCCATTGTTTAGGTTTTAAAAGAGAGGCAATGTGCATTGTGATAGATGAGTTATCATAAAGAAGGTAAGGAACGGAAGCTTCAGGCCATATGATAAAATCAGGTTCTGAATTTTGATCGGTTGTTGGTGTTGCACTTAGCTTCATATGCGCTTCCAACATAGCTTCTCGTGTATTATCACGCAACTTTATATTTTGTTGGATGGACGGTTGAACAATGCGCACCCAATAAGCACTTTTTTGATCTTCAGCTGTGTTTTCTATAGTATGAAGACGATAAAACCCAAAACCACAGTGAATGAAGATAAGTGATAAGCAAAGAGAAAGTGCCACTTTCTTTTTTTCATCCGTTAATAAAACAGTTGGCAAACTGTAGGCTAAGACAGCAAGAATATTCATTCCGTAAAGTCCTACGATTGCATCAGATTGCATGAACATTGGGGTTGGCATGGCTGTATAGCCAAGAGAATTCCATGGAAATCCTGTGAATAAAAACGCACGCAACCACTCGGACAATCCTAATGCAAAGGCTAAAACAAAAAAGCGTGCTATTCCTTTTGTCCATAATAAACCGACAATGAAACCAGAAAAAAACCAATAAAGAGAAAGGTAGAGTGGAGGGAATAAAATGGCTAATGGGACGGCCCAACCAAAAGAATCTGGATCTGTTAACAAAGCATTGCATAGCCACCAAAGTCCGCAAATAAAATAACTAAAACCAAAGGTTCCACAGCTTAAAGCGTAAGTAAAAAAATGTTTTTTATTATTTTTTGTGGCCTGTATTGAGTCAAGTAAAACAATAAAGAGAGGGAAAGTTAAAAAGCAAAGAGGTGTTAAATAAAAGGGTGGAAGTGCAAAAGAAGTAAGAGCACCACACAGAAATATCCATGCTTGGCGTTTCCAGCCTGTAACAGAGAACAAAAAAACGATGAAATTGTGTAAAAACGCTGGACTATTCTTTAGGGATGGCATTGTTTTCAAGATTCTCATTTTTTGGAATGCGAAAAATGCGCAACCGTTTAATCCGGCGTTTATCAGCTTCTAAAATACGAAATCTATAGCCAGGTACAGCTTCAACAATTTCACCTTTGGCAGGAATGCGATCAAGAATGGAGACGATCAAACCACCAATAGTATCAACTTCATCACCATATTCCCCTACGATAAAATCAGGACCAAGAGCTTTCTCCACATCTTCTAGTTCAGTTCTTGCATCAACGAGCCATTTATTATTTGGTTCACGTACGATAGCATTGTCGACATTATCATGTTCATCTTCGATATCCCCAACGACTAACTCAACAATATCTTCCATTGAAACGAGACCATCTGTTCCTCCATGTTCATCAATAACTAAAGCCATTTGAGTTCGTGTCGTTTGCATCCGTGTTAATAATTTGCTTGCAAGCATAGAACTGGGAACAAAGAGAACTGTTCGGATTAAGTCCAATTCACCGATTGGAGTATGTAAGTCTGTATGGTTTAATTGAAGCAAATCGGATTTTTGTTCGGTTTTTGTTGGATTGATAATAAAGCGAATCATATAGTTAAGAATATCGCGGATATGGATCATGCCGCGCGGATCATCTAAAGTTTCAGCATAAACGGGTATGCGAGAATGACCAATTTTTGCAAAACATTTAAGTGCTTCTCCAAGTGAAGTGTTTATTTCTAATGCTTCGATTTCAGAACGAGGTATCATAACATCATCCACGCGTGCTTCACGTAAGCGTAAAATGTTATGCAGCATAGTACGTTCTTCAGGCGAGAAGGGGGCGGTATCTTTTTCATTGTTAGTCGTGAGGGCAACGGTAAGATCATCGCGCAGTGACGTAGGTGCACAATTACGACCACGTAAGAATGAAAATAAATGATTCATCAGAGAATATTTTTCTGTATGATTCGTCTGTTGAGAAGTTTTTTTTTCATTGTTAGAAGATGTTTGACTATTATTTTGTGTATTTATTTTGTTGTCCATGGTTTTGAAATCTTCTAAACTTTCTTTCTTATAATAGATAAATAAGAGGCTTTAAATGGTATGCTTATAATATTAATTTTAAAAGTTAAATTTTATCATTGATAGACAATTCAGCGTAAGGATCTTTTATGGAAAGCTTTTGAAGAATTTCTCTTTCGAGCTTTTCCATTTTATATGCTTCATCATCAGTTTCATGGTCATAACCAAGCAGATGCAAGATACCATGAACAATCATATGTGTTAAATGGTCTTGAAATGTTTTTCCTTCTTTCTCTGCTTCGAAAACAACAGTTTCTCGGGCAATAATAATATCACCGAGCATGGGACCAGGTCGATTTCCAGCTTTAAGTGGAAAAGCAGGAAAGGATAATACATTAGTAGATTTGTTTTTGTTGCGCCATTGTGCATTGATTTGTGCCATATGTTCATCATCCGTAAAAAGCAAGCTAATCTCGCTTACAACATTTGCCAATGAAACATGATGCATAGTTGCCATTAATGCTTTTTCAGTGATATTATAAAGCATTTTCTCATCATTCCACCCTGCGCTTTTAATCATTATATCAATAATAATCATGATGAATCAAATTCATTTTTTAATGCATCGCATGCGAATGATTTTTTTTTATTTTGTATTTCTGAATCACGATCATAAGCACGAACGATAGCAGCAACAAGTGGATGGCGTACAACATCTTTTTCATCAAAATGCACGATTGCAATATTTTCTACATTTGAAAGAATGCGAATTGCTTCAATGAGACCTGATTTTTGCCCTGTAGGCAAATCAATTTGGCTTACGTCACCGGTAACAATCATACGCGTTCCTTCTCCAAGACGTGTGAGAAACATCTTCATTTGCATGGGCGTAGTATTTTGTGCCTCATCAAGAATAACAGCAGCATGGGCAAGTGTTCGTCCGCGCATAAAGGCAAGAGGAGCAATTTCTATGACACCAGAAGCTAAAATACGTTCTATTTTTTCAGCGGGCATCATATCATAAAGGGCATCATAAAGTGGTCGTAAATATGGGTCGATTTTTTCTTTGAGATCACCGGGAAGAAAACCAAGATGTTCTCCAGCTTCCACAGCTGGACGTGAGAGAATAATTCGCTCAATGATACCACGTTCTAGAAGCATTGCAGCATGAGCAACAGCAAGATACGTTTTTCCTGTTCCTGCTGGTCCTACACCAAATACAAGTTCAGTATGCTCCATAGCGCTTATGTAAGCATCTTGTGTTGGAGTTCTTGGATGAATTATTTTTTTATGGGTACTCAACCGTGCTGGTATAGTTTTCGTTGCAGGTTTGTGTGTTATGGTATCTTCTTTCTGCTTCTTTGGTATATCTGCCATAGCAATCGCTCCTTTTATATCTGATAAAGTGAGCTCTTGATGTGTTTTGGCACGTTCATAAAGTTGCTGCAATACATATTGCGCACGTTTTATAACAGAAATATTTCCACGGATTAAGACTTCATTACCACGCGGATGAATACGAAGTTCGAGTTTTTTTTCGATATAAGCGAGATTTTCGTCAAATTTACCAAAAACTGCTTTTGCATATTTATTATTTTCGAAAATCAAAACAACTTGGCTCACATCTGAAACGCTTGTTTGTTTCAAGGTATCAGTTTTTTCAAGGGACGTATTTACTTTTTCTTTAATACGCTTTATTTTTTCGGTTGAAGCTTTCAGCCTATTCTCCATTCTATATAAATATTGCACATTTTGTTAAGTAAACTTTATAAAAGACAATTTTTTACAAAAAGTGCACGCTTTAGATGTAATCATTTTCTTTTAAAATAAAAGAGTTTTCCAAAATATTTATTTTTGAACAAGGTTTTAGAGGCATATTTATCTATCTATCATTTCACCAACAAAACTGTTTGAGCTTGCATTTTTAATATGAATTTCTATCACGCTACCTGTAGAGGCTTCTGTATCGACGACAACAGGTAAAAGCCAAGGGGAACGTCCTACCATTTGCCCTGAGTGACGTCCAGGTTTTTCGATAAGAACGTTCGTTTTTTGACCAATTTTAGAACGCAAAAATGCATCTTGTTGCTCAAGGAGAAGGAGCTGTAAATGTTGAAGTCGGGCATCTTTTACAGATTCATCAACATGATTTTTCATTGTGGCTCCCACTGTTCCAGGACGGGGGGAATATTTAAAAGAATAAGCTGAACTGTACTGCACTTGTTGAATAAGTTTAATAGTTTCTTCAAAATCTTCATCTGTTTCTCCTGGAAACCCTACAATAAAATCGCCTGAAAAGGCAATATCTGGCCGTGCGCTTCGAATTTTTTCGATAAGATGAAGATAATGAGAGCTTTTGTGTTGTCGGTTCATGGCTTTTAAGATGCGATCTGAACCTGATTGAACAGGCAGATGGAGGTAAGGCATTAACATATCAAGGTCTCGATGCGCGGCAATAAGGCTATCATCCATATCACGTGGGTGGCTGGTTGTGTAACGCAAACGCTTTAAACCATCAAGTTTTGCAAGATGGTAAAGAAGATCGCCAAGACGCCAAGTTTTTCCATCAACACTTTGTCCATGCCAACCATTAACATTTTGTCCAAGCAACGTAATTTCTTTAACTCCTGCTTCTATGAGTTGGCGGGCTTCCTCGGTAATTTGCTCGACGGACCGTGATATTTCGGCACCCCGCGTATAGGGAACAACACAAAAAGTGCAAAATTTATCGCACCCTTCCTGTACTGTTAGAAATGCGCTAACACCCCGTTTTCTTACTGCATGTTTATTGTGAGGCGGCAAATGAGCAAATTTATCTTCAACAGCATAGTCTGTTTCGATAATTTTTTTTCCTTGTTTGACTTGTTCTAACAATTCTGGCAAGCGGTGATACATTTGCGGACCAATAACAAGATCCACTGTTGGAGCACGGCGCAAAATTTCACTTCCCTCAGCTTGTGCAACACAACCTGTTACACCAACTGTCAAGGGTTTATCAGGTGTGCGTTCTTGACGCATAACGCGCAAACGACCAAGATCAGAATAAAGTTTTTCTGCTGCTTTTTCACGAATATGACAGGTATTAACAAGAATAAGATCGGCATCATTGGGAGTTTGTGTTGTCACATAGCCTTGTGAACTGAGACTATCAGTCATCCGTTGGCTATCATAAACATTCATTTGACATCCATAGGTTTTGATGAAAACCTTTTTAGGAGCAACAGGAGGCGTATTTTTAGGATTTACTTTATTCATAGCGCATGTCTAAATGTTTTTTACACAAATCTCAATCTATTTGCTTAAAAGTTTTTTGCATGATAATTGCATCACCGCGACCATTTTTTGACGGGTAGTAGGCAAGACGTTCAGAAATTTTTTGAAATTTGAAGCGTTGATAAAGGTTCAAAGCAGAAAGGTTTGTAGCTTCTACTTCCAAGAATAATTTTATAGCGCGCTTGTTGTGAAGATGGCAAACTGTGCGATCGACAAGAAGGGTAGCAATTCCTTGTTGACGATAATGAGGGTGGACAGCAATTGTGATGATTTCTGCTTCATCAAGGATGAGACGGCAGAGGCAAAAGCCTAAAATTTGATCAGGGTGATCAAGGAGAAAAGCTTTGTACCCGAAGATAGAGTGATCTGTTAAGAAATTATCAAAAGCTTGTTTTGTCCAAGCAGGGGTAAAACAATGTTGATGAATTTGATGAAGAGCAGCACTATCATTAATTTGTAGCGGAGCAATCTCAAAATTTTTTTTTGTCAATGAAAATTTGGACATTATTTTTTTCGTGGTAAAGCAAAATCGGTTTGTTGTTTTGCATCAGCACTGCGAAGATAGAGTGGGCGAGGTGAGTTTTGTGGTTGTTTGTTGGCAGCAAGATAAGCATAGCTTACAATATCAGCCGCTTCGCAGGGGATTTTTTCTAGAACAATTTTTTCGTTTATTTTATGGTTTTTAATATACTGTACAACGACATCAGCGGCTGAGCCAGTCAGTCGGGTTTTTTTTGGCAAATCTTCGAGGATATTTTCAATTGTTTTTAATCCCGGCGCTCCCAAAGGTGTGAGATCTTTATGGAAATTTTGATGGTAAAACATATCTCTTCCTGCTTCAATAACAACAGTAATTGCCGATGTAGAATTTTCATTGGTTGTTACTTGTGCGGCTAATGCTTCAAGAGCACTCACTCCAACAGCTGGTATCTCAAGTGCTAATGCCAAAGCGCGCGCTGTTGCAACACCGACACGTACACCAGTAAACGATCCAGGTCCAATATTGACAGCAATACGTTCAACTTGATCAAGCGTCATATTGGCTTGTGTCATTATTTGTGTAATCTGCCCAATAAGTTTTTCAGCATGTCCTTTGTTCATGCGCTCATTGATGCGCGCAATAACAGACTTATGGCAAATGAGTGCAACAGCACAATAAATTGAAGCAGTATCTATAGCAAGGATAAGCATAAAAATAGTTTAGTTGAATAAAACGATAAACAAAAGGCCTGTTATATTTTTAATCTTTTTACTGTTGTATATTCCATTTATAAGAAAGTTACTAGTGCCAATAAGCAACAATATCTTTTATAGAATAGAATGAGCTATTGATTTGATTCTTATTTGTTTTTATTGTTAATACATTGATTTATAATGATATTTATTATTTCCATGTTAAATAAGATCCTTGGACATTGTAAGATTTTCTTATTTTAAATCTGCTTATCTTGAATCAATTGAAATCACTTGCTTGCACACCACAAACGAGGCTGGTGTGTAGGTAAAAAACTATTAAGAAAGGACTAAAAATGGCTCTTATGAATCATCTTGATGCAAGCGCTATCGGCAACATTGGGAGCTAGAAATAGAGCCGATAGTATAACGTTCCGGCTTGTACTTCACAAGCGAAAAGATGGGGAGTATAATGTATTTTATACACGTCATGGGGATTTTACAGTATGTTATTCATAGGCACTGCCGTGAAAGGGAGCTCAAGTGCGTTGAGAGGTGTTTTTTTACAAGAACGTGAATGCACAACATAAATATATTCTGTTTTGGGCGTTTTGTTCTTCGTGAGAGACGTAACCCCATTAAAGTGTATATTTATCAATCTTTTATACAAACTTTAATTTAATGAGATTAGAGATGAAAGAAATAGCATTATTTTGTATGATTTACGTATTTAATACTATATCGCTGCAAATTATTATGGGTTAAAAAGTAATTTTGGCAGTTTGCGCTTCATATTATAGCTCTTTCAATTTTTGTATAGAATAATAGGCAAATTTTTAGAATTTTTGCTGGTTTTATGAAAGAGCTGATTTTAGTAGTAGTAAGACTTTGGATTGATTGTATACTCCGTTGAAAAAAGAAACAATCAATGCATATTTCAAAATGTTATATGATTTAAATCATTCAATTGTATCATGATAAGGCTACAAATACCGAGAATAATTATGGAGCAGGTTGAAGTCAAAATGACGCGCCATCCTGCTTTTTTTAATGATCGTATATCAACACCTAAACCTAATGCTGCCATTGAAATGATAGTGAATACCTGAGCAATAAGTTTGATCGGATTTATAGCCGTTTCAGGAATAAGTCCGCTTGAGCGGATAAGCATCATGATAATAAAACCGATTATAAACCATGGCACAAGAGTATGTAGACGAAAACGTGTTTGTGCTGAGCGATGATAGATAATTGATAGAATAAAAATAACAGGACCTAACATGAGAACGCGTACCAATTTAACAATTGTTGCAATTTGGACGCTTACAAAAGAGATAGATGCTGTTGCTGCCAAAACTTGCGGTACAGCATAAACAACCATACCAGCAAGCACGCCATATTGGCTAAATGACAAATTCAAAGATGGATGTAAAAAGGGTAGAAATAAAATAATAAGAATTCCTAAAAGAGCAGTAAAAGCAATTGATGCGGCTACTTCGTCATGCTTTGCTTTAATGACAGGTGCAACAGCGACAATAGCTGAATTGCCACAAATAGCATTCCCGCAAGCGACCAGCATTGCCAAATGTGTAGAAAGCCCGAAAAGTCGGCCGATAGCAAAGCTCAGGATAATCGTTACGAATATCACGAATATGATACTAGCAAGCAAATTCCAACCAGCTGAAAGGACTGCGTTAATGCTAATGCTTGCTCCTAGAAGAACGATAGCAATTTCAAGAAGTGTTTTTGCAGAAAAGGTGATACCTTTTTGAAAATATGTTGGCAAAGAAAAACAACTACGGATAATCGATCCTAAAAGAATTGCCAAAACAAGGCTTTCAAGCCATGCTTGTCCAAAAAGCTGTTTTTCTACAACTTCTAAGCCATAAGCTAAGGCTGATATGAGTAAACATACTAAAATACCAGGACCAAAGTCGTTTAAAAGTGAAAGTTTTTTCTTTATCATTTTAATATTTCCCCCATAACAAAGAAATGATAGCAAACAAAAAGAGATAACAGATAAGAAAAAGTTTTAAAGATTTGTTCGTGCTTGTACAGCTGCTGCTAAAGTTCCATCATCAAGATAATCAAGCTCGCCTCCTACAGGCACACCATGAGCAAGTCGCGTAATTTTAACTGGAAAATTAGAAAGCTGATCAGTGATATAGTGAGCAGTTGTTTGACCTTCGACAGTCGCATTGACAGCAAGAATAATCTCCGTAATAGGATTTTGTACAACACGTTGTATTAAGGTGGCAATGTTGAGTTCGTCTGGACCTATTCCATCTAAGG
Organism: Bartonella sp. TT119HLJHH; assembly: GCF_042193385.1. Taxonomy (NCBI): domain Bacteria; kingdom Pseudomonadati; phylum Pseudomonadota; class Alphaproteobacteria; order Hyphomicrobiales; family Bartonellaceae; genus Bartonella; species Bartonella sp. TT119HLJHH. Next base: position 91,449 of record NZ_JBHILS010000006.1, read on the forward strand.
GGGAGAGTCGTCCACCCAACACATGGTAACGTGCGGCTAAAGTTTTTGCACGTTCAAGAGCCCACAGATCAGCAATATCCTCAACAACGATGATTGTTGTATCATCGCGGCGCAAATCTGTACAAATTGAACAAGGATCAATGGTATCGACATTTCCACAAACAGAACAAATGCCGACTTTTTCGATAGCTGCTTGTATAGCTGCTCCTAAAGGCTCCAGCAAAGTCTCCTTTTTTTTGATAAGATGCAGTGCAGCACGACGCGCTGAACGTGGACCAAGACCTGGTAACCGTGATAAAATCTGAATGAGACGTTCAATCTCAGGTCCTGCAATGTATTTAGACATATTTTTGTCCCACGGAAAAAATCCGTTTCATTAAAATGGAAGCTTGAAACCTGATGGGAGTGGTAGCCCTGCCGTTATACTTTTGGTTCTTTCTTCTATTGCGATTTCGATTTTTGTTCTTGCTTCATTATAAGCTGCCATAATGAGATCTTCAAGAATTTCAGCTTCTTCAGGTTTGAGTAATGAAGGATCAATTTGAATTGCTGTTATAATATTTTTGCCATTTAAAGTGATATTGACGAGACCACCCCCTGCAGTACCCACAGCTTGTAGATTAGCTATTTCCTCCTGAATCTTCTGCATTTTTTCTTGCATTTCTTTGGCTTTTTTCATCATGCTCATCATTTCACGCATAGGAATAGGTATCCTTATTCATCATTGATATCATTTTTATTTTTAAAAATATCAGCATTTTTAAAGGTATTGGAGAGTAAATCAAGATCATTTTCTTCTTTATTGAGTCGAATATCGACAATTTTTGCTTCTGGGAAATGATTGAGGATTTTCGCGATATCAGGATCTGTTTCTGCATTAGAAAAAAGAGTCTTTTGAATCGCTATACTTTCCTCCTGTAAGGTTGGGCCACCTCCTTCATTAACAAAAGTTATTGTCCAGCGTTTTTCAGTCCATTGAGATATCTTTTTTTCTATATCATGAGCAAGAAATTGTGGGGTATTTTCAGAAAGTCTCAAGGTAATATGCCCAGCTTCAAAAGAAACAGGATGAACAAATTCTTTAACAAGGAGTTTGAAAGGAACATCATCATGCTGTTCGGCTAATTTAATAATATCGTGCAAAGAATTAATCACGAGAGTTTTAGGTTCAGTAATCTCTTCTGTTGTTTGCGTGACAGAATGCGATAAATTTGCAATCTTTCCAGAAAGATCAGTAGATTGAGAAGTTTCTAGAACCTCTGTTACTTCTTGAGCGTTGGTTTTTTCAGAAGTTTGATTTTTAACTAAATTTTCCGGTTGTAAGGAATGATCTAATTGGTTTTTCAAAGATGTTTTTAAATCTGATTGATCGGGTAATGTATTTGAAATGCTCGAGGAAACATGGGTATCGACCATTGTTTCTTTTGGTATATTATTTGCATTTGTAGATTCTTGATGAGAAGAGTTTTTAACCAGTGTGAGAGGTGTTTTTTCTTGCGTAAGCTTTTTTAAAGCTTCATCAAGAGTTGGAAGGTCAGCCGTGTGAGCAAGACGAATTAAAAGCATTTCAGCAGCTTGAAGTGGACGTGCAGTTTGATTAACTTCCTGTAAACCTTTGAGTAACATTTGCCAGTTTCGAGATAAAATAGGAACGGAAAGTTTTTTTGAAAAGTCTACACTTTTTAAACGTTGTTCTTCAGTTAGCGAAAAATCTTCCACTATTTCTGGTGTAAAACGTAAACGTGTGACCAAATGATTAAAATCGGCCAGTTCTGTCAATATAGTAAGAGGATCAGCCCCTGCTTCATATTGACTGCGTAATTCATGTAATGCATTGACAATATCGCCCTTCATAATAAATTCAAAAAGATCAATAATACGTGCTTGATCTGCGAGTCCTAACATTGTACGCACCGCAATAGCATTAACATTGCCATTACTATGGGCAATCGCTTGATCAAAAATGGATAATGCATCACGTGCAGAGCCTTCTGCAGCGCGAACAATCATAGAGAGTGCTTGATCCTCTACTTCTACCTTTTCATATTTCGCAATTTGGCGCAAATGTGCACACAAAGCTTTTGATTCAATACGTCGCAAATCAAAACGTTGGCAACGTGAAAGGATTGTAATAGGAACTTTGCGAATTTCTGTTGTGGCAAAAATAAATTTTACATGGGATGGTGGTTCTTCAAGAGTTTTCAACAAACCATTAAAAGCTTGTGTTGAGAGCATATGGACTTCATCGATAATATAAACCTTATAGCGTGCAGAAACAGGACGATAGCGTATTTGTTCAATAATTTCACGAATATCGTCAATGCCTGTATGAGAAGCGGCATCCATTTCTATAACATCAATATGGCGTCCTTCGATAATTTGTGTGCAATGTTCACCAAGAGAGTCCAATACGGTTGTTGGTTGGTCAATATCTTTTGTTTTATAATTGAGCGCACGTGCCAAAATACGTGCTGTTGTGGTTTTTCCTATGCCACGAATCCCTGTTAACATCCATGCTTGTGCAATGCGACCTTTTTCAAAGGCGTTGGTGAGAGTACGCACCATAGCTTCCTGACCAATGAGGTCAGAGAAGTTTTGTGGTCGATATTTACGAGCAAGAACACGATAGGCTGTTTCTACCGGTACATTTTCCATGAATGTTTCCAACTTCAAAGTTCTTTATGCATACATTTTGATAATACAAAAGCATAGGTCAATACTGTACTCTCATATAAAAGGATTTTTTCTTAATCAAATTATTTATGGGACAATTTGTTTAAAGACAACCAAATCCCTTTACCGCTGCATACAAACGCTGCTCTGAAGATTTAAAATACTTCGCTAAAAGATAGCATAAAAATAATTTCTTCAGCAAAACAGGAGGCTGGCACGATGACCCGTACCAGAACTCGTTAGGGCTGCTTCTTTCCAGACCTGACCCAGTTGGCGAGTAGTTCGTCCACCACCAACCTCCCAAAATCCATATTGTCGATTTAGAATGAAAAATCAAGCTCAGAAACAAAAAATATTATAAGAACGATGAAGAATTTTCCTTTGCGTTTAATTTATTAACATATAAACAACAAAGAAGTTGAGGATTTATCAGTTTTCATAACAATAGCTCTTCATATTTTTTCTTTTAACATCTATGAATGTAAATCTTGAGTAGATATTATCGCTCTTTTTTCTTGAGTGCTGATTTTCTTCATTAAAGACGTTGGGTTCATCACCAGATGGATCAATATATGCGTTCCCATTATTGGAGAAAAGATTTCACATATCTTTTAAGGACTGTACTCTTACAAGAGACGATGCAATTTAAAAGCTATAAAATAATAATGATGGCACAGATTTATGATTTCATAACTGTAAAAATGGTATTTTATATACACGACATTTTATAGCTTGAAATAATTATATTTTTTGACGATAAGAGAAAAGCAAGATGAATTTTTTACAAGAATCTTGAATGAATATGATTAAAATGCAATGAGGAATGCCTCTATAAAACAATTTTTACTTCTCTTCTTAATCTATAAATGATTTGGGTACGATGTACTTTATAGTAATTAAAATGAAGCATTTGCGAAGGTAAAAGTTATATTCTTATTTAAAAATTAGCTCTGATGGTAGAGAGTAAAGAACAATTTAAGTTTAGTCATTTAGTTGTCGCAAAAGTTCTTTAATATCTAATTTTATGAGTAGCTTAAGGTTTTCCATATCATTACAAAACACCTCTTCAGAGATAAGTTTTAATAGCTCATTATAACCTATTTTGAAAAAAACACCTGAACAAAAGAATAATTTTACTCACATTTAGATGCTATTAGAAATATTATTAATCATAATCTCCTGTGTCACAATTTGTTCCAATAACTTTTTTCTTCGTAATATTTTTAAAAATATAATGTCCTGACGAAGGAAAACTTATATGAAGAGATTTTATATTTTTTAGGGTAAAGATCTTCTTTTCTTTATCATGGGTTATTTTCTTTTCATCATCAACAAAAATTCTCAATTTGTTTAAATCAGAAGGGGCAGAGTATGATAAAGTAAAGGATACTTTCTTCGGCTTAAAGATACTACAAGAGTATTCAGCTCCTTGATGGATTGTATCAGATGGTATGATCACAACACTTTCATCCAGCCCAAAATTCCATTTTTTCTCACCAAAGCCAGCGAATGCAACACTAGAGTAGACGAGAATATTGGCAGCTAATAATCCTTGCGTGAAGATTTTTTTCATTATCCTCTCCTTTTTTCTAAAGTTAGGTGGAATATAAATCAGTTTTTATAAAGATAAAAGTTCAAACTTAACGCTAAAATCAGGGCTAAGTTGCATTTTCTAGTTTTAAACCATGTTTAAAATGATATTAATCTAAGAGATTTGAGTGCTCTATTATGTATAATAATTTGAATTGTTTTGAGAGCAATTTAGAAGTTTGTTATCTTTATTGGAATAAATTGTCATAGGAAATGACTTTTCTCAAGAACCTCTCTTTAATGTGGAAAGGGAAATAGATGGTACAAGCGTTTTTATTTTTGGTTACTGTTTTTTCTTCTTCAGTGTTTATGAAGGGTGTTGAGTAGAAAAAACGAGATCTTTCAAGATGCGTTGCATTATGAAATTTTTACGATGCTCTTTGATATCAGCAAAGAATGATAGCAGCCTAATTGCTTTTATATATACGATGTTCGATCGTTTTGTGCTGGATAAGTACCGATAATACGCAGTTCTGCAGAAAAGAAAGATAATTCTTCTAAGGCAAGTTTCATCATCGGGTCTTCAGGATGTCCTTCAATATCAACAAAGAATTGTGTTGCATTGAAATTTCCACCAATTTGATAGCTTTCTAATTTTGTCATATTGATACCATTCGTTGCAAATCCTCCCATAGCTTTATAGAGAGCAGCGGGGACATTGCGCACGCGAAAAAGAAGACTGGTGATGATTTTTTCGCCATTTTGAGGTTTAGGGACATGTCGTTTGGAGCGTGAAAGGATGACAAAACGGGTAATATTATGAGGGTTATCTTCAACATCTCTTTCAAGAATATCAAGTCCATAGAGTTCTGCTGCGATTAAAGGTGCTAGAGCAGCCTGTGAACGTTTAGCATTTTTTTTAATAAATTTTGCAGCTCCAGCGGTGTCGGCAGAAACAACAGGTTTCCAACCGTTGTTTCGTATAATTTTTCGGCATTGTGCAAGAGCATGCGTATGGCTGTGGACGGTTTTAATTTCGTCATGTGTAACGCCGGGCAAAACCATGAGTTGAAAATGGATAGGTAAAAAATATTCATCAATAATATAAAGAGATGATTGAGGTAAAAGATGATGAATGTCTGCAACGCGTCCCGCAAGAGTATTTTCAATAGGGATCATAGCAAGATCAGCTTTCCCGCTTTCCACTAAATTAAGGGCGTCTTCAAAAGTAGCAGAGGGAATAGTATCCATATGGGGGAACATATTGGAGCAAGCAATATGGGAATTAGCGCCGTATTCTCCTTGGAAAGAAATTTTATTGGTTTTTTTAAATATTTTCATGCTAAAATCTCACAAACTCTATCGAGATCATGTTGTGTGTCCACACCTAAGGGAATTGTATCGATTATTTCCACATCGATACGCAGATTGTGTTCTAATGCGCGTAATTGTTCAAGTTTTTCACGTTGCTCAAGTGGTGAGGGTTTGAATGATACAAATTTCTCAAGTGCTTCGCGCCTATAGGCGTATATTCCAATATGGTGATAAAGAGGACCGTCTCCATAGGGTGCTGTGGCGCGCGTAAAATAAAGAGCACGAAGGCGATTTTGAGAAAGCGGTGTACCAATGATTTTGACAACATTGGGATCTCTTGTTTCATTTTCTTCAATGATTTGAGCACCCAAGGTTGCAATATCAGTAAGGCTATTTTCTAAAGGGCATAGCGCACGAATGATTTCCTGAGGCATTATTGTTGGGAGGTCACCTTGTATATTTAAAATGGCGTTGTAGCGTTGTGCAGGATCAATGCGCATTAAAGCTTCATAAATACGATCAGATCCAGACTTATGATCACCTCGTGTTATGATATATTCATGCCCATAATCTGCAACAGCTTTAGCAATATCATGATGATCTGTTGCAACGATTGTACGTCCTATTGCGGCTTTTTTGGCTTGTTCTGCGACATGAACAATCATCGGCTTTCCACCAATTTCAGCGAGAGCTTTTTGAGGAAGACGGGTTGAGCCTATACGGGCAGGAATAAGAATAATTGGTTCAAGAGCCATTGTAAGATTCCCAATGTCATCTGTGATGCATTTATGATGTTGTGTGTTATAAAGAAAAAGCTTAAACTAAAAATGGTAATGAAACCGTGAACATTTGAGTTTTTATGAATCGCCCGAGATTTATTTATTTTATTTGTGCTTGTTTATGTGTGCTGGTCATTATTGTGGGGATTTCCACACTCAGCAATATAATTTACGATCATCCTACATCAGTCCAATATCATCATACAGTTGCCAAGAATGATATATTTCAAGAAAAACAAAAAGCACCTGATGTTTCCTTATCACTAAATAGCCGCCTTCAACAAGGCAATTTTGAAAATGGCCGTAAAGTTTTTCGCCAATGTGCCATATGCCATACTTCTGGACGCAATGAAGCAGGGCGTGTTGGTCCAGTTCTTTGGGGGATTGTTGATCGCCCTTTAGCATCAGCAGCAGGTTTTGCATATTCACGGGCATTGCGCGCGCATTCTGACCAAAAATGGGATTTTATCACTTTGGATCGTTATCTACATTCTCCACGTGAAGCTTTTCCTGGGACCATTATGTCTTTTCGTGGAATTAAAAATGACCAAGATCGTGCCGATCTTTTGCTTTATTTACGCAGTTTGTCCGATCATCCTGTTCCTTTACCAACGGATAATAATAAAGCGAACGAGCCAAACTCACTTATACCATAGATGTTAATTTTAGAAAGAAGTCTGATTTTTTTGTAATTTTAGTTTCACGGTTTTATAAAAAGAGCTCTTATTGATGTTTTGTTAGGGGGGGAACGCCCCTCACGTAAAGCAGAACACATTTAACGTTGCATGTTTACTCGCTTATTTTAAAGAGATCTTTTATAAAAATGCACTCTTTACGCTGTCATCTGCGGATTGGTTTTCAAGATTTGTGGGCTTCACTTTTTCTACATATACTTGTCTGTAAAATTATAGCTGAAGGATTATCAATTCATGAGCCGCAGCTTTCTGCTTCTGAATGTAATAATTATGTAATTAAAGCTCTCCATGAAGTTTATCTTAATCCTTCTATACACATCAATCCCCATGTATTTTTTTATGAACAGAGACAATTGATTGTTCTTATACGTGCAATGATCCTAAGCTGCATTTTATGATGCTTGATGAATAGACGTTTTCTCTTAAGGTTAGAGGTGTAGGTACAGATCGTTGACCTTTTATAGTATCGGTCACTAAAATATGACTTAGATTATTTATAGGTTGTTGTCTGTATAAGACATTGATTTATAATTATAATTTAGCGTTATTCACATTGAATTAGAACCCCGAATAACGTAGAATTCTCTCATTTCAAATCTGTGTATCTTGAATCAATCAAAATCACTTGCTTGCACGTCACAAGCGGGGCTGGCGTGTGGGTAAAAACTATAAAAGAAAGGAGTAAAAATGATTCTGATGAATCGGCTTAATGCAAGATCTGTCGCAACATTGGGGGCTGGCAAATATAATGATGGTGCCGGCTTGCTTCTTCATAAGCGTAAAGATGGAGGTGCTCAATGGCTGTATCGTTATACCATTCACGGTCGGCGCCGCGAAATGAGCTTGGGTGCCTTAAGACATGTCTCTTTAAAACAAACCCGTGAATTGGAAAACCCATGGCGGTCTGAAGTAAGCACTGCCATGTGAAACAATTTTTATGTGTGAATAGTAAAATAGCTGAATAGAATTCCGCTGATTGTATTTTTATCTACGCCGAAAATTTTTTACACAAGAACACTGATGGCCGCTACATTTGCATGAGTCTCTGTCCATTTATAGACGATGACATGAAATTATGTCGATAATCCATTATAGAGAATTATTTTTTCACAAAAGGTTTTCCATATTTGTGATAAATCTAATAGTTTCCATGGGTTACAGTGTTTCGATGATTTGCGATAAAATACTAGTATTTCAATATATGTTGCGAGAGTGCTAAAAATTAGTGGAAGAGAGGACATCATCATGATTCTCCAAGCTTCTTAATAACTATGGCATTTTCTTTATAATTTGAGCGTTTATAGGTAATAACATTAAATTGCGCTAATAATCCGTTATAGAGAAGAATCTTTCCTACTAATGGCTCTCCGATGTTTGTGATCATTTTAATAACTTCCATTGCTTGTAGGGTCCCAATAACGCCAGGTAAAACACCGATGATTCCAGTTTCAGCGCATGTTGGGATAGTCCCGTGAGCTGGAGGGGTGGGAAATAAATCGCGATAGTGAGGATTATTGTCTTTATACGGCATAAGGACGGTTAATGAGCCATTAAAACGTTCTACAGCACCACTTATTAAAGGTTTTTTGCATTGGGCAGCGTGATCAGCAAGAAGATAGCGTGTCGTAAAATTATCACTTCCATCAACAATGATGTGGTAAGCATTGAGCAGTTTATCCACATTACTTTTATCTAAGCGTAGGGTGTGTTTTTCAACTACAACATGGGGATTTATTGCTTTTATAGTGGTTTCAGCACTGTCTGTTTTGCTTTTGTTTATTGCATTTGTTTTATGAATAACTTGGCGTTGTAAATTGGAAAGTGAAACGATGTCGTTATCGACAATTCCAAGGGTTCCAACACCTGCAGCAGCCAAATAGGTTAAGACAGAAGCACCAAGACCACCGGCGCCCACAACAAGAACGCGTGCTTTTTTTAGCTTTTGTTGTCCTGCGCCACCAATTTCAGGCAAAATGATATGGCGTGCATAGCGTTCGATTTCTTTGTTGTTTAATTTTATATCTGTTTCTTGTGTCATAAATTTTCTCTTGTCATAGTTCTTTTATTGTTTACTAAGTTTATGGTGCATAGACCAGTCTGCTTTTAGGATAGGGAGGATTTATTGATGAAAATTGCCATTCAGATGGATCATATTTCAACAGTTCGGATTCAAGGAGATACGACATTTGCACTCGCTTTAGCAGCACAAGAACGTGGACACTCTCTCTTCCATTATACACCAGATCGTTTATCTCTGTGTAATGGTTGTGTGATTGCACGACTAGAGCCATTGATTGTACATGATAAAGAGGGAAGCCACTATCAATTAGAAAAGCCTGTTCGCACTGAATTAACAGATATGGATGTGGTTCTTTTACGCCAAGATCCACCTTTTGATCTCAATTATATCACAACAACTCATTTGTTAGAACGTATTCATCCTAAAACACTCGTTGTGAATGATCCGGCATGGGTACGCAACAGTCCAGAAAAAATTTTTGTTACTGAATTTTCCGATCTGATGCCAGAAACATTAATTACCAAAGATATTGAAGAAATAACAGCTTTTAGAGAGACATTTGGCGATATTATTGTTAAACCACTTTATGGAAATGGGGGCGCTGGTATTTTTTATTTAAAACAAGATGATCGCAATTTAGCATCATTGTTGGAAATGTTTGCAGAAATTTATCACGAACCGTTTATTGTTCAGCGCTATTTAGAGGCAGTACGAAAAGGAGATAAAAGGATTATTTTGCTTGATGGTACACCTGTTGGAGCTATTAATCGAATTCCGACAGAAACAGATGTTCGTTCTAATATGCATGTTGGAGGTCGCGCGGAAAATGTTGAGTTAACAAAACGTGATTATGAGATTTGTGAACGCATTGGTCCAGCTTTAAAGGAACGCGGTCTTCTTTTTGTGGGGATTGATGTGATTGGAGATTATATAACAGAAATTAATGTGACGTCTCCTACAGGAATTCGTGAAATTAAACGCTTCTGCGGTACAGATGTTGCTCATTTGTTTTGGGATGTTATTGAGTTCAAGCGTTCAAATGAATTTATTTGACAGAGGACAAAAACATGGTTTTAAAAAAATGATCCATGTTGTTTTTTATATTTGTTATGTTGCAAATGTGAACTAGAATGACCGTATAATATAAATTAAGAGGCTTTGTTTTCAATTTTTAGGGAGTTTATAGATGAACAAAGTATTATCAATTGGAGTGGGATTGATTTTTGCGCTACTGCTGTCAGCAAATGGAGGCAATGCGCGCGATCAAATACAGATTACTGGTTCATCTACAGTTTTACCTTATCAAAAGATTGTTGCTGAAACATTTGGAGAAATTTATCCCCATTTTAAGGTTCCTGTTATCGAATCGGGAGGAACAGGAGCTGGTATTAAGGAATTCTGCCGTGGTATTGGGGAGAACACTGTTGATATTGTTAATGCTTCGCGAGCAATGAAACCGAGTGAATTACAGTCTTGTTTTGATGCTGGTGTAAAAGATGTTGAGGAAATACGTATTGGGTATGATGGCATTGTTTTTGCAACTGATATTAAGGGACCTGATTGGAAATTACAGCCAGTAGATGTTTATAAAGCCCTTGCTGCTCGAATTATTATAGACGGAAAGTTGCAACCGAATAATGTTTTGAAATGGAGTGCAGTCAATAGTGCTCTTCCTGACTGGACGATAGCAGCGTATATTCCTGGAGAGAAGCATGGAACGCGTGAAGTTTTTGAAGAAAAATTACTTGCTGTAGGCTGTAAAGAGAGTGGAGCGGTTGAGACGATGAAGTCTTTAGGGATGGATGATAAGGAAATATACGCTGCTTGTATTGCAGTACGTAAGGATGGAAAAGCGGTTGATATTGATGGTGATTATTCTGAAACATTTGCGCGTCTAACTTCTAATAAAACAGGGGTTGGTATTTTTGGTTTGTCTTTTTATCAAAATAATGCCGATAGGCTAAAGGTTGCCGATATTAACGGTTTTGCGCCAACAGTTGAGACGATTTCTAGTGGACAATATCCGGTTTCTCGTCCGCTTTTTTTCTATATTAAGAAAGCACATTTAGGTATTATTTCAGGTTTGCGAGAGTATGTTGATTTTTTTCTTTCTGATCAAATGATTGGTCCAGAGGGTCCTTTGGCTGAATATGGTTTGATTGTTTCTCCTGAAAAGGAACGTCAAGCACAGCGTTCTGATTTTTCTGCTGGTCGAGTAATGACATTGAAATAATTGGCTGGGAATAATTTGTTGGATTTCCAAAGTAAGAGTTTTTGTTGCTATTTTTTTATAAGAACTGAAAGATAAAATGCGCATTTCCTTCATTGTTTTGCTGTTGTTGACTCTTGGATTTTGTGGCTTTTGTATTTCTTATATGCGAGCACGCTTTCTTGAAGACAGACAACATAAAATGCATTCTCGTGCGTATTATTATGGCTGGTGGACATTTTTGATTACTGTTATTCCAGCTTTTATTTTTTTAATTTTTTGGGATGCGGGGAGTACAATTTATTTAGAATATAATGCCTCTCAAGAGCTTGGGGCGTATAGTGCGCATGTAACAGAGCCTGTAAATCATGATCTACTTTGGGAGACACTTCGAAGTCTCGTCAAAATGCTTCATCACTTTGAAGGGGACCTTTCTACCGTTTCCTATAAGAAAGTGCAGGAACAATTACTCACGAAAGGGTTTGTTTTACCTCATGAAGCATCGGATGATGTGTTCAAAATAGCACAATCATGGGTATTTTCTTCTGAAAAGCTTCAGTTTATTGGTCATGGTTTCCTTTTTGCTATTGCGTTCTTTGGTTTTATCTGTGGAATGATGCAAATTGCTCCTCAACAGCGTGCGCGTAATAAGGTTGAATCTTTGATTATTATTGGCTTGGCTTGTGCTTCTATCGTTGCTATCTTGACGACAATAGCCATTGCACTTTCTATGTTTTTTCAGACAATAAGCTTTTTTCAGTCTGTATCCTTTTCGAATTTCTTTTTAGGAACGGTTTGGGATCCACGTTTTTCTGCGAGCGGTTCAAGCAATGAAGTAGGACAATTTGGTTTAATACCGCTTCTTGCTGGTACGCTTTATATTGCATTTGTTGCCATGCTTTTTGCTGTACCTATAGGATTATTTTCAGCTCTTTATATGGCCGAGTATGCTTCTTCGCGATTGCGAGCAATTGTGAAGCCATTGTTAGAAGTTCTTGCTGGCATTCCAACGATTGTTTATGGCTTTTTTGCTTTGAAGGTTGTAGGACCATTTTTACGTGATCTCTCTGCTTCTCTCTCAGACGGGGTTAGTTTTATTATGGCGCAAAGTGTTTTGACTGCTGGAGTTGTGATGGGAATTATGTTAATTCCTTTTGTTTCCTCTTTGTCAGATGATGTTATAACAGCTGTTCCACGTATTTTACGTGAAGGTTCTTATGGTTTAGGAGCAACGCAGTCTGAAACGATTAAGAAAGTCGTTATACCTGCAGCGCTTCCAGGGATTATGGGAGCAATTTTGTTGACGGCATCGCGTGCAATTGGAGAAACAATGATTGTGGTTTTGGCGGCAGGTGTTGCAGCAAACTTAACACTCAATCCTTTCGAAGCAATGACTACGATGACTGTTAAGATTGTTAATCAATTAACCGGTGATTTTGAGTTTAACTCTCCACAAACTCTGGTGGCTTTTGCCTTGGGAATGACACTCTTTGTTATGACACTTTTGATGAATATTCTAGCTCTTTATATTGTGCGTAAATATCGGGAACAATATGAATGAATGAAAAAATTCTTTTTCCTCGTCGCAATATTAGCCTCAAACGTCGGTATTGGGCTGAACGTCGTTTTCGTGCCTATGGTTTAATTGCCATTTTTATTGGTTTGTTTTTTTTATTTGCACTTTTATGCTCTATTATTAGCCAAGGTTATACAGCTTTTTTTCAAAGTCAAATGACATTATCAATTTATTTGGATGAAAAGATCATTGATCCAGGTGGTCAACGTAAAACAAATCCACAGGTTCTCATAACGGCGAATTATCCGATTCTTGTACGCAATGCTTTAGCAAAGAAACTTGATATCGATCAAAATGATCGAGCTTCTCTGCGGGATGTTAATCGTATGTTTTCAAATGGCGTCCGTGTTCAACTTCGTGAAATGGTGACAAAGAATCCAAAACTGATTGGCACAATGCAAAAAATCAAAGTTTTGGCAGCTGCGGATATCGATTCTGCTTATAAGGGGCAGATTGATCTGCATGTAGCAGAAAAAAACCGTAAAGTTTCTAATCGACAAGTAGAATGGATAAAGCGTTTAGCGCATGATGGTACGCTTTATAAAACATTTAATGTTGGTTTTTTTACATTTGGCGCTTCAAGTCGTCCTGAAACTGCGGGCTTAGGTGTTGCGATCATTGGTTCTCTTTATATGATAGGCATCGTTTTATTGGTTTCACTCCCGATAGGCATAGCGACGGCTCTTTATTTGGAAGAATATGCACGCAAAAATAAATTTACAGATTTTATTGAAGTTAATATCAATAACCTTGCTGCTATTCCTTCGATTGTATTTGGTCTTTTAGGACTCGCGGTTTTTGTTAATTTTTTGGGGTTACCACGTTCAGCTTCTTTGGTTGGTGGTCTTGTTTTAGCGCTCATGACACTCCCCACGATCATTATTGCGACACGTTCTGCTTTGCGTGCTGTTCCTCTCTCTATTCGTGCCGCAGCGTTAGGGTTGGGGGCATCAAAAACACAAATGATTTTTCATCATGTTGTTCCTTTAGCAGCACCTGGTATTTTGACAGGCACAATTATTGGAGTAGCTCAGGCTTTGGGTGAAACTGCGCCTTTGCTTTTGATTGGAATGGTTGCTTTTGTTGTTAATATTCCTACGACCCCCATGGATCCAGCAACAGCTTTGCCTGTTCAAATTTTTATGTGGGCGGGTGAAGCAGAGCGCGCTTTTGTTGAAAAGACGTCGGGGGCTATTATTGTATTAATGATTTTTTTGGCGATCATGAATATTTCTGCGGTTTTTTTACGTCGACGATTTGAACGCCGCCAGTAATTTTAATAAAATAACAACTTCGATAAGATTTTTGTAAGGTGAATTTTTATAATGAAAATTAAAATGCGTGGTCAGGATGTGAAGGTTTCTTATGGAGACAAAGAAGCACTCCATGGTATTACACTTGATATTCCTGAACATCAAGTGACGGCTTTGATAGGTCCATCAGGATGCGGGAAGTCGACTTTTTTGCGTTGTTTTAACCGTATGAATGATACGATTGAAGGCGCTAAAATAACGGGTCTTATTACTTTAGATGGGGAGAATATTTATGACACACGGATTGATGTTGTAGAATTGCGTGCACGTGTAGGAATGGTTTTTCAAAAACCTAGTCCTTTTCCAAAATCTATATTTGAGAATGTTGCTTATGGACCACGCATTCATGGTTTAGTTAAAACGCGTTCTGAATTGCATGATGTCGTTGAAAAGAGTTTGAGGCAGGCAGGTTTGTTTGAAGAAGTAAAAGACCGACTTCATGATCTTGGAACAAGTTTATCAGGAGGACAACAACAGCGTTTGTGTATTGCACGCGCCATTGCGGTTAGTCCTGAAGTTATTTTGATGGATGAGCCCTGTTCGGCTCTTGATCCCATTGCGACAGCACGGATTGAAGAGCTTATCGATGCATTGAGGCAGAATTATACAATTGTTATCGTAACGCATTCCATGCAACAGGCCGCACGTGTTTCTCAATATACAGCTATGTTTCATTTAGGGCATTTGGTAGAAGTTGGTGCGACTGAAATGATCTTCACCTCACCAAAAGAACAACGGACGCAAGATTATATTACGGGACGTTTTGGATAGGTGAATTGAGGAGTATAAGATATGTCTATGAATCATACTGTCCGTTCTTATGATGCAGAACTAAAATATTTAAAAGCAAGGATTACAGAAATGGGGAGCCATGCAGAAAGGATGATTGAACGTTCTGTCGCATCGGTTGTGTGTAGTGATCTTCAACTTGCAACGACAGTGATTGCCGATGATGTATTTTTAGATGAAGCAGAACGTGACATTGATGAAAAAGCGGTTGCTATTATTTGCAAACGTCAACCGATGGCTGTAGATTTGCGTGAAATTATTGGAGCCATTCGTATTTCTTCTGATCTTGAGCGGATTGGGGACATGGCCAAAAACATTGCTAAGAGGACTGTT
The DNA here is from genome assembly GCF_042193385.1 of Bartonella sp. TT119HLJHH. Taxonomy (NCBI): domain Bacteria; kingdom Pseudomonadati; phylum Pseudomonadota; class Alphaproteobacteria; order Hyphomicrobiales; family Bartonellaceae; genus Bartonella; species Bartonella sp. TT119HLJHH. Next base: position 106,680 of record NZ_JBHILS010000006.1, read on the forward strand.
GCACTTTCAGAAATACGTCAATCTACTTCCTTTTATCATGGGCTTGAAGCGATTACAGCTTTAGCTCTCAATCAATTAAAAGAAGTCTTAAATGCTTATACGAGTCGCTTATTAGAGCGTGTTGACGCGGTGCGTGAGCGTGATGAGAAGATTGATGCTTTGTATACTTCTCTTTTTCGTGAACTTTTGACGTATATGATGGAAGATATGCGCAATATTACGGTTTGTACGCACTTACTGTTTTGTTTAAAGAATATTGAACGAATTGGTGATCATGTTACTAATATTGCTGAAATGCTGCATTATATCATAACGGGTTACCATATGTCCTCTGATCGTCCTCGCGATGACCTTACTTATAAAGTTGGGGTAGATGAGAAGAAAATAAATTAAAATTTTTCTTATATGTATAAAATAAGTTTGTAGATATGTGAGTATTTTCTTACAGTGCAGCTATAGAAAGAATAAGATAACCATCTTATGGAAAAGCACAAAGAAGCAACAAAGAGTTTTTTCAGAGAAGCATGGCAGATTGCTAACTCTTTGTTTGACATATTTGTATATTAGATGATATCATCACTCGTATTGTGGCAGGAGGGGAGTTTTCTAGGGGAATTTCCTTTCAGATCATTTTGTTAAAATTTTATATTCAAAGGGGATATCTGTATTATTTTTTTCGTATGTAGAAGAAATGGATAGTGTTATTTTATTATAATTGAAACGTATAGGTTATTATAGCCTATATTGAACCATGAAGAATAACAATATTGATCTGTAAATTAAGAGTTTTTTATTTTTTATTTTGCATAGATACTTTTTGATTACCTCTTGTATTAAAATTTTGCTGAGTGGTAACAATTAGCTATGTACTTTATTGAGAGATACATTTAAAGCTCATTTCAAAACTTGAATAGCTCAGAGATTATAGGAATGTGTTGCATAAGATGAAAAAAAATCGTTTGAATGTTTTTGTTACCTGTTGTGTAGCGCCATTAGTTGTTGTGGGATGTGCTTCAAGTCATTTAGATACTGGAAAAGTAAATAATAATAAGACAAAAACGGTTACGTATCCATTGACAGAGCGTCAATGTCTTATGAGAGCGATGTATTTTGAATCAAATCGCACAAGCCGAGAAGGGATGATTGCCGTTGGAACGGTTGTTATGAATCGTGTTAATTCAACCGCCTATCCTAAGACAATTTGTGGTGTTGTTGGTCAATATAGGCAATTTGCTCCTGGTGTTTTAACGCGTCCTATGACGGAAAAAGCATCTGTTGCTCGTGTAAGAGAGGCGGCTGATGCTGTTTTACGGGGTGAACGAGATAAGAAAGTTAAAAACGCTAAGTTTTTTCATACCGCTGGTTTGTCTTTTCCGTATAAAAACATGCATTATGTTCAGGTTGCAGGGGGAAATGCTTTTTATGAAAAACGATCACGTGATGGGTCGCTTCAAATTCCTACGAATAATCGCCCTTATGATGTTGCTTATGCCTTTGCCCAAGAACGTTCTGGTAATACGCCAAGCTTTGTAGATGAAAGTTTAGAAAGTAGAGAAATAAGAACAGAAAAGAGTATATCTTCTTCTACACAGGTAGCACAGTCCAAGACGGACCATCCTACGTCTTTTGCGATGGTACAGCTTGATAAAGTTCCCATTCCCGCCTATGCGCCTCAACATCCAGCTAGGAAAGAGGAAAATAAATCGGTTATGGCGTTGCCTTCATCAGATCAGTTAAATGCAATTGTTGCAATGTTAGAAAAGCGGTACACAATCCGATAATTTTTGCACGACCAAAGAAGGGTTTTATCATCCCTTGCGGTTTATGAATTAAGTAAATCCTTTGGCGATGATAACACTTACAAATATAGGTGAGGAAAGTAAATTCAAAGGATCTGAAAAACAATTTATAATATGACGACATAAAGAACGCATTCTATTTAAAGAAGGGTATTGGTAATGTACTTTGATATTCATGAGACAATTTCGCCTGAAATGCTTAATCGTCTTGCAGAAATTACAGTGAAAGTGGGGTTGAATTTACAAGAGGGGCAGGATCTTGTTTTAACTGCTCCAGTTTCAGCGTTACCTTTTGTTCGGCGTATTGCATATCATGCTTATAAGGTTGGTGCTGGTGTCATTACACCAATTTTTAGTGATGATATGTTATCACTTACACGGTTTGAAAATGCCCATACAGCTAGTTTTGATTGTGCCCCTTCTTGGCTCTATGAGGGAATGGCAAAGGCTTTTGAAAATGGGGCAGCGCGTTTAGCGATTGTTGGTGATAATCCTTTGCTCCTTTCCAATCAGGATTTTGATAAGGTTTCACGTTTAAATAAAGCCACTTCAATAGCTTACCAGCCGGCACTCAAGCAAATATCAAATTTTGCTATGAATTGGTCGATTGTTGCTTATCCAACAGCAGGATGGGCTGAGGCAATGTTTCCTTCTTTACCACTTAATGAGGCGATTAAAAAATTAGCTGATGCAATTTTTTCTGCTTCACGTGTTACAGGAGAAGATCCGGTGCAGGCGTGGACTGTCCATAATGCACATTTGAAGAAACGGTCATCTTGGCTTAATGAGCAGCGTTTTTCTGCCTTACACTTTACAGGGCCAGGGACTGATTTAACTGTTGGTTTGGCAGATGATCATGAATGGCATGGTGGTGCATCCATTGCTCAAAATGGTGTTATTTGCAATCCGAATATTCCGACAGAAGAAGTTTTCACGACTCCTCATGCTCATAAGGTTGAAGGTTTCGTTCGCTCAACAAAGCCCCTTTCCTATCAAGGAACTCTGGTTGATAATATTGAAGTACGTTTTGAAGCAGGGCGTATTGTTGAGGCTCGTGCATCAACAGGCCAAGAAGTTTTACAGCAGGTTTTGCAAAGTGATGAGGGTGCAAGCCGGTTGGGCGAAGTTGCCCTTGTGCCCCATTCTTCACCAATTTCTAAGAGTGACCTCCTTTTTTATAATACCTTATTTGATGAAAATGCTGCATGTCATATTGCTTTAGGGCAGTGTTATTCCAAATGCTTTTTAGATGGAGCGTCATTGACAGCAGAAGAGATTGCAGCGCGTGGTGGGAATAAAAGTATCATTCATATTGACTGGATGATTGGTTCTGGTGAAATTGACATAGATGGCATTACCCAAGATGGTGTAAGAGTTCCTGTATTTCGTAAGGGTGAATGGGCTTAATTTTGTTACCATAAAACACCGTCATTTGAGGTGGGGTGGGATGTAAGTCTCATTGATACGTTAAGTATTTTAGAGTGTGTGGTATATATTCAAGGCAGGGCTTGACCATAAAGCCTTTAGTTAAATGACTCACATGAGTAGGAATCCGAGTAAAATCCACTCATCAAGAATTTGTTTAGTAGATGTAGAGGAAGTCTTCGTTTTTTGAGGGGGGAAGAAGTCAATTTATCAGTGATACGATTGGAAAGTGTATAATTATTAAAGAAGAGTAATGCCTGAGCTTCCTGAAGTAGAGACAGTTCGTCGTGGACTTGAGCCCGTTGTAACTGATGCAAAAATAGTATCTGTCAAACTTAATCGTAGAGATTTGCGCTTTCCTTTTCCTGAGGCTTTTTCTGAGCGCCTTATTGGCAGAACAATTATAGAACTTGGTCGGCGTGCGAAATATTTATTATTTCATCTTTCTCAGGATGAAACGATTTTAAGCCATTTAGGAATGTCTGGTTCATGGCGTATAGAGAATGATTTTTTAAGAAAAACTTGCTCAGCGTCAAGTAAATTAGTTAAACATGATCATTTTGTCATGGATATTCAGACAAAGAATGGTGACGTTTATCGTCTTATTTATAATGATGTGCGTCGCTTTGGGTTTATGCTTTTAGTCGATACGGATAAGCTTTATGAACATCCACTTTTAAATAAGCTAGGTCTTGAACCTATGAGTAATTCGTTTTCTGGTCGTTATTTACAAAAGGCTTTTGTTAATAAAAAAATGTCTCTCAAGGGTGTTTTACTTGATCAGTCTATTGTTGCAGGTCTTGGGAATATTTATGTTTGCGAAGCACTTTGGCGGAGTCGTTTGTCTCCACAACGTGGTGCATTTACATTGGCATCAAAAACGACACGTGCATGTGAATTTGCAGATTCTTTAGCACAAAATATACGCAATGTGATTTCTGAAGCCATTTTGTCTGGTGGCTCTTCTTTACGTGATTATATGCGTATAGATGGTTCACTTGGTTATTTTCAGCATGCTTTTTCAGTTTATGGACGAGAAGGCAAGCAATGTTTGGAATGTGGAGCGCCTATTATGCGCATTTTACAGGCTGGACGTTCAAGTTTTTACTGCTCACAATGTCAAAAATGAATAAGGCGTCTTGCAAAATCTTACAAGAGGCTTAAAGTCATCGTATCTATAATATAATTACACAAGGCTTGAAAGGTTTTTTTTATGCTGAATAAAGTACTAACACATCTTGATGGAAATATAGAGAAGAGCCTTGAACGCCTTTTTTCTCTTTTACGTTTTCAATCGATTTCTACCGACTTAGCTTATAAGGATGAATGTCGTAAAGCAGCTGATTGGTTGGTAGAAGATTTAAAAACAATAGGTTTTGAGGCTTCACGGCGCGATACACCAGGTCATCCAATGGTTGTTGGACATCATCCAGGACCTTCAGATGATTGTTTGCATGTGTTGTTTTACGGACATTATGATGTTCAACCTGTTGATCCATTGAGTTTATGGGAGGATGATCCATTTACACCTTCTTTAAAAGAGAGAGATGGAGAGAAAGTTATTTGTGCTCGTGGAGCTTCAGATGACAAAGGTCAGTTGATGACTTTTATTGAAGCATGTCGTGCATTTAAGAAAGAAACAGGGCAGCTTCCTATTAAAGTTACTATTTTATGTGAAGGCGAGGAAGAGAGTGCTTCTCCTTCCCTTATTCCTTTTTTAAAAGCAAATACAGATGAACTTAAGGCAGATTATGCATTGGTTTGTGACACGTCAATGTGGGATGCGAATACACCATCTATTGCTCTTTCTCTTCGGGGAATTATGGCAGAAGAGATTATTATCACAGCAGCTAATCGTGATTTGCATTCTGGTTATTTTGGAGGAGTAGCAGCTAATCCCATTCGTATTTTAACGAAAATCTTAGCAGGACTTCACGATGAAAATAATAGGGTAACACTTCCTGGTTTTTATGATGGAGTAGAAGAAACACCTCCACATATTTTACAATCATGGAATGCGCTTAATTGTACTGCTGAAAATTTTCTTGGTCCTATAGGACTTTCCGTTCCAGCTGGTGAAAAAGGGCGGAGCATTTTAGAGCTTGTATGGGCACGTCCTACCATGGAAATTAATGGTATTAGTGGCGGCTATGAAGGGGAAGGGATGAAAACGGTTATTGCTTCTCAAGCGAGTGCAAAAGTATCGTGTCGTTTGGTGCATAAGCAAGATCCAGAGAAAATACGCCAAGCGTTGCGTGATTATGTACGTAGCTCAATTCCTGCTGATTGTAAGGTTGAATTTAAGAATCACGGTTCTTCTCCGGCACTTCAGATTTCTGATGATTCATCTTTTATCAAGGAGGCGAAGGATGCCTTATCACAAGAGTGGGAAGTGCCTGCTGTCTTGACAGCCATGGGGGGATCGATCCCAATTGTAGCAGATTTTCGATCAATTCTTGGTATGGAAACTCTTTTGGTTGGTTTTGGACTGGCTGATGACCGTATTCATTCTCCTAATGAAAAGTATAATTTAAAATCGTTTCATAAGGGGCAGCGGTCTTGGGCGCGTATTCTTGCTGCTTTAGCAAGCAGGAGGGTAAATGGCTGAGATTCGCGTTCATCAAGGTGATTTACCAAACTTAGACAATTATAAAACTGATGCCATTGCGATTGATACCGAGACTTTAGGATTACAACCCTATCGTGATCGTTTATGCGTTGTTCAGCTTTCTTCTGGAGATGGTACTGCTGACGTTATACAGATTGCTAAAGAACAAAAGAGTGCACCCAATTTGATAAAATTGCTTGAGGATAACGCAATTACCAAAATATTCCATTTTGGGCGTTTTGATCTTGCTATTTTAGCGCATACATTTGGTGTTATGCCAGAAGCTGTTTTTTGTACAAAGATTGCTTCGAAACTTACGCGCACTTATACGGATCGTCATGGCTTGAAAGAAATTTGTAATGAACTGCTGAATGTGAATATTTCTAAACAGCAACAATCTTCGGATTGGGCGGCAGAAACGTTATCACAGGCACAAATTGAATATGCTGCGTCGGATGTGTTATATTTACATCGTTTAAAAGTTATATTTGAAGAACGTTTAAGACGTGAAGAGCGAGAAAATGTTGCCAAGGCATGCTTTCAATTTTTGCCTATGAGAGCTAGGCTTGATCTTTTAGGATGGGCGGAAGTTGATATTTTTGCGCATAGCTAACTTTAAAATTGGCTTTTAAATAGAGTTAATTATTGATGTGAGAGGACAAAATGCTTGTACATTATGGGCATTTTATCCTCTCATCTTTTCTGATAAGAATTATAATAAATTCTTAAGTGCTATTTCATTTGAAGTTTAGGTAATAAAAGTACTTTTGCGAATTCATATTTTTTTATTTTTGTAACAGCTTTTATTTGAAACAAAGCAATTTTGAGGAGGGGCTGGAAACATACGGTCGGTTGGAAGACTTAAATCTCTGAAACCGGTATACAGCCTAATTGGGGGAGAATATGAATGTGTAAATGTAAAACCAAATCTCATCTTTACCATCATTTTTAATTCTGCTTTATAGCTTTCAAAAGTATTTAAAGCAATATCTGTTAAATAATAGAGATTACGCATTGCCTCATGTTTTTGTTTCTCATGTTTTTAATGGATTTACGTTCTTCGTGTAAAACAGAACGCCCTAAACGGAATATATTTGTGTTGCTAATTCATGTGCTTTTTTAAAGAAACCGGCACCCAAGTCCATTTTACGGCGGCGCTTATGAATGGTATAATGATAACGCCCTCAAAAATATGATATAAAATCTATTGAACACTACCATCTTCATGCTTATGGAGTAACAAGCCGCTACCATCCACACAACTGTGCCAATTCCCAATGTTGTGTAAGTCCTTAGCCCTTGGTACGGTTCATAAGAGACATTTTTAGTCTTTTTAGTGTTTTTTATCCACACAGCTTTCCCCACTTATAACGTGCAAACAAATGGTTTTGATTGATTCAACATGAAAAAGATTTGGAATGAGAGAATCTTATGGTATTTAGGGTTCTTATTCAATATGAATAACGATAAACTATCATTATAAATCAATATACTATATGATTAATGTATAAAGATAACCACGATTATACTGAACAATGCAAAGAACGATTCCTAGAAAAATTTGTTAGAAACAAGTCAGCAAGAGCGCTTTTTACTCAATCAAAATGTTGCAATAGCTTTTGTATTTAAGCAGATTCGTAAGAATTTCTCCTTTTTTCAAGACTTTTATCCATATACAAACCTTATTTATGATGTGTAAGCGAATAAATTTGCTTAATGTATAATGAACAAGTTTGAAATGAGATAATATTCTAATATTTGAGGGGGGTATTCAATATGGAAAATATAGATTATATATATAAATCAATATGTTGGTGTAAAATTCGTATAGTTTATTATTTTCAGACGATACTTCGTGCCTTTATTTATTACTCGATAAGTAATTTCTATGTTGGCAGAGCAGGGCAATTTTCTTTTATTTTAAAAGCAAAATTCTCCAAAGCTTTATTTTAAAGGATTTTCACTTTTTATCTATAAACACATTATTTTTCTCTGGAAATTTGCAATGAAGGCACTAGATAAAATCCATTATGGATATTTAATGAGGTTAAATTTATGAATATAAAATATTTTATTACAACTTTTGCTACTTTTGCTTCAATCTCTATCACTCAGAGTGCGAGTTTTTTAGCGTCTCAAAACCTTGTACAGAGAGCATCTTCGACTATTCCTCCAATAGGTTTTTTTTCTGGTGAACAGCTTTGCAAGTTATTATCTGAAGTTTTTCAGATAGAACTTTCTTGCACAAATAACAGCGAATGCATAACAGCAGCTAAGTTAGTACCTGTGTTACATTCTGGTAAAAAAAGAGATCATTATCCTAAAAAAAGACCAGGGAAAAGAGGACGGCCAAACCTATTTGCACGAGGTCCAATGAGTTTTTAAAAAGTGAAAAAAACATAAAGAAGTATAATATATGCTTTGAAGTTGAAAAAGAGGGATATTTTTTCTGCCAAATTCATGATTTTTAAAGCAAGGGGTGGTTTGAAAACTTTAAGAAAGATTTCTCATTTTTTCAGCTTTAAGGAGATTTCTATATAAGTTTTAATGTTTATCATACCGGTTGTCTGTCTTTAGGTATTTTTTTCAATTTCGTCTTGTAAAGGAGTATGAAATGATAGCCTACAAATAAGGCTGAAGCTCTGAAAAAGACTTTACTATAAGGTTGAGAGAAGAAAAAAATGGTAAGTATGTCAAAAAGGAATAAATGCCTAAATTAAAAACAAAGAGCAAGCGTGATGAAATTGCATGTAATCTTGTTGCAGTTCATAGGGTAGTGAAGATCTTGTTCTGTAGGGTACAAGCATTCTTTACAATGATGAAAAAATAATCAAAGAGCTATTCACATTTGGTTATACGAAGGATGAAGCTAAAAACGTTGTTTGTATGAATTTAAATGGAACTGTTACATTTAGCTGCTCTCAATATTGTAACAGTCTTCATTGTTATAATATTGAGAATATTAATAGGAGCCATTCTAGCTTTTAAATAGTTTTATTTATTCACACACTTGCGCGTTTGTGAGGTGCAGGGGGGATGGTTTCTTTAATATAAAAAGGCTTAAGATAAGAGCATCTTCAATATTACAGATGAATGAATATAAAAGATATTTTTTCATTATAAATCAATATATTATATTTTCATGTCAATAGTATACGCTTTACACGGAGGATACTGTGACACAGATTTTTTGCAAAATTATAAAGGAGAGCAAATGTGAGGAAAAGGGATCATTTGTGCATGGGCATAGTTTAATTCTCATTTATTACAGATCAAGCAATTAAGGGTGCTTTGATTGGCTTTTTGTTTTTTTTTATAAGTGTGTCATTTTTACTACAGATATCTGAAGATGGGGCTCTATATGAAATGATGTGTTCAAATAAATATTCAGCTATGGAGAGAAAATATGAATATGAAATGGTTAATAACAGCTTCTGCTTTCGCTTTTGTTTCAGCTTCAGCAGCTCAAGCAGCAGATGTTATTGTTCCCCCCAGTCCAACACCTGTTGCTCCCGTTATTGTTGCTCCAACTTTTTCTTGGACAGGTTTTTATGTTGGGGGCCAGATTGGTGGTTTTTCGGGTAAAACGAAAATGGATATTCTCAGTAATGGAAACAAGATTCCAGCGCCTGATGACCTTTTGCCTAAACTATCTGGTTTCATGGGTGGTCTTTACGCAGGTTCCAACGTTGATCTTGGTAATGGCCTTATTCTAGGTGTTGATACAGATATCATGTGGTCTAATAAAGATGATACGAAGACAGGAAAAACATATGTCATTGCCCCAGAACACATCAATTATATTAACAAGGTATTAAAAGACGCTGCAATTAATATTGGTAAAGATGCGCTTAAACCTGGTGCTAAACGAACCCACAGTTTCACTTTTAAACAAAAATGGGCTGGTGCAACGCGCGTGCGTATTGGTTTTGCAGCTGAACGCATTATGCCTTATGTTGCTGGTGGTATCGCTTATACACAGCTTCAAGATAGTGCGTTGATTTCAATAACAGATAAAGATTCAGACAAAGTAATCGCTTCTGGTACTCTGTCTGATGAAACAAAGACCCTTGTTGGTTACACGCTTGGTGCTGGTGTTGATTTAGCAATGACCAATAACGTTATTGTCCGTGCGGAATATCGTTACTCTGATTTTGGTAAAAAGAAATTCTCAAATGATAAATATGAGACTTCTTACAAAACCAATGATTTCCGTGTTGGTGTTGCTTACAAATTTTAACAGATGGTAAGTTAAATAACAGAGGCTCTGTCAAAAACAGAGCCTCTGTTATTTTCTGTTGCTATATTATCACACAATACATAATTTATTGTGGATATGAAAAGATATTATTCAGATTTTCTTAAAAAAAATCATAAGCAATAAAAATAATTACATTTAAAAATCAATAAGTTATTTGTATATATATCTTTAGGTTTCTTATACAAAATCAAGCTATGAAGCAATTTTGTCTGGGATGTGCCCTCCATTTTCTGTGACTGTATCATTTTTACTACAGCTTTTCTTTCTGTAATCTTGTAGCACTTTGCTCATAAATAAATTAGGAGCAAAGTTTATGAATATAAAATCTTTAGTAACAACTTCTGTTATCGCTATAGCGGCAGCTTCTGCAGCACAAGCTGCTGATGTTGTCATCCCTCATGAAACAGCCCCAGCAGTCATCGCAGCAGCCCCTTCATTTTCTTGGACAGGCTTTTATATCGGTGGTCAGATTGGTGGTTTTTCAAGTAAAATTGACTTAAAAAATAAAAATAAAGATACTTCAGCTTTTAAAGACTTATCACCTAAACTTTCAGGTTTGATTGGCGGTTTTTATACAGGATCTAACTTTGATCTTGGAAATGGCATTATATTAGGTGTTGAAACAGATATGATCTGGTCTGGCAAAAAGGATGTGCGAGTAGCTTCTGGAACTGAAACTCCTCCAGCTAGTGGAACTGAAACTCCTCCAGCTAGTGGAACTGAAACTCCTCCAGCTAATGGAGCTGAAACTGTAAAGAGTTTAAATATTAGAAATACAGCTGCACAAGGAACTGTGGATGTATCAGAAGGTGTTGGTTTTAAACAGAAATGGGCTGGTGCTACGCGAGTACGTATTGGTTTTGCTGCTGCTGACCGCATTATGCCTTATGTTGCTGGAGGTGTTGCCTATACACAGCTAGAGGCTGCTTATGGAGTACTGAAGGAAGGTAATAAAACTTTTGTTTCAGGTTCATCTGATGAAACAGCAACGATGGTTGGTTTCACTATTGGTGGCGGTCTTGATTTTGCAGTGACTGATAATGTCCTGTTGCGTGCAGAATACCGTTATTCAGACTATGGTAAAAAGAAATTTTTTGCAAAAGAAAAAGAATATAATTTCAGAACCAATGACTTCCGTGTAGGTGTTGCATACAAATTCTAATTCCGTCAACAACGAAATGATGAAGACAAGATAAATTATTATGAGGCTCTGTTAAAGACGGAGCCTCTGTTATTTTTATTGTTATATTCTTACACACTCCATGTTTATTGGAGGTGTAAAAAGATTTTTTACAAACGATATGCAATAATTACTCGGTAAAATCAATGAATTATACGGATTCATAACTTACAATTTCTTGTGAAACGTGAAGTTATGAAATAACTTTATCTTGCGGCAGCTTTTGTTTCCTATGATTGTATCATTTTACTACAGTGTTTTTTATGTAGTCGTATAATACTGTGCTCGTAAATAAATGAGGAGCAAAGTTTACGAATATAAAATCTTTAGTCACAACTTCTATTATCACTATGGCAGTAGCTTCTGCGGCGCAAGCTGTTGATATTATCATTCCTCGAGAAACAGCTCCAGCAGTTATCACAGCCTCTTCATTTTGGGGAACAGATTTTTATTTTTGTAGTCAAGTTAGCAACTTTTTAAGTCAAAATTGATGTATTTGATTTAGAGAAAAAAACTCCATACAAATATGGATTGCCTAAGCCTTCCGGTTTCATAGGTGGTATTTATTTAGGTTGCAACGTAGATCTTGGAAATGTCCTCATTCTAGGTGTTGAAATCGATGCAGTCTGGGCAGACCGAGGAGAGACGAGGACGGTCTCAAAGATTCTTACGATTGATGATTTTAATGATGAATTTGAAGATGCTGGTGTTACATTGGATGAAAATGAAAAGTTTCAAAAGGGTTACACAGCAGTTTATCGCATTGGTTTCAAAGAAAAAAGGTTTGGTGCAACACGGGTTCGTGTTGGTTTTTCCGTCGCTGATCGTATTATGCCTTATGTTGCCGGTAGTATTGCTTATGCGTAAATACAGGGTGTTGGTAAAATTTCAGGAACAAAAAAATCGGCAAATGATAACCCAAGTAAAGCATTTTCTGCTACGGTATTTGATAAAACAAAAACGATGGTGGATTTCACTCTTGGTGGTGGTATAGATTTCGCGATGACAGATCATATTCTGCTTCGTGCGGAATACTGTTACTCAGACTTTGGTAAGAAGGAATTTAAAAAGGATTACCTTAAACTAGGCTACAGAAGCAATGACTTTCGTGTAAGTATCGCTTACAAGTTCTAATTTCATCAAAAGTGCAATTATGAATAAAAAGTATTAATAAAAAATTAAATTTTTAAGAGATATTGACTTTTACAAAACCGTTGTTTTCTGGGGTTTTATTTGTATGATTGTGACATTTTTACTACAGCTTTTCTATCTGTAATCTTGTAAGGTCGTTTGATAGTTAATTTAGGAGCAAAATTATGAATACAAAATCTTTAATAGCAACTTCTATTGCCGCTTTAATTTCAGCTTCTGCAGCACAAGCTGCTGATGTGGTGATTCCTCATGAAGTCGCACCAGCAGTTATCGCTGCAGCCCCTTCATTTTCTTGGACAGGTTTTTATCTTGGTGGTCAAGTGGGCAACTTTTCGAGTAAAACTAAAGTAACTATTCCAGGAGAAGATAAAGGACTTTTCAAAAAAGATAACACACCTAGTCCTTCTGGTTTCATGGGTGGTATTTATGCCGGATCTAACGTAGACCTCGGAAATAGTCTCATTCTCGGTGTTGAAACCGATGCAGTTTGGGCGGGCCGTGAAGAATCAAAAACAGCCCGTGAATTGACTCTTACTGAAAAAAATGCAGAAGATTTTAATGCTGCCCTTGAAAAAGCTAAGGTTGAATTAAAAGATCAGCAACGGTTTGAAATAGGTGACAAGGTAACGGAAAAGCACAGTTACAAAGAAAAATGGTCTGGTGCTACACGTGTTCGTATCGGTTTTGCTGCTGTTGACCGTATTATGCCTTATGTTGCTGGTGGTATTGCCTATGCGCAGGTACAGGGCATTCAATCAGTTACAGGAAAAGGAGAGAGAGTTAAAGTTGAGCAAAAAGCTGATGTGGTTGAAAAACCACCAGTTAAGCAAAATGTAGATTTGACTGGTGGTACTTGGGCTGATGACACGAAGACAATGGTTGGTTTCACTATTGGCGGCGGTGTTGACTTTGCAATGACAGACAACGTTCTTTTACGTGCAGAATACCGTTACTCCGATTTTGGTAAAAAGAAATTCGCAAACGATACACGTGAATTCAACTACAAAACCAATGACTTCCGTGTAGGTGTCGCTTACAAATTCTAATTTCGTAAAAATGAAATTAGAAGCATAAAAAATACTAAGGCCTCGTTTAACGGGGCCTTTATTTTATTAGCTCTCTATTTTATCTCTCTTAATCCCTTCATTTTTATTGGTATCATTTTGTATTATAAGGCTTAAAAAAAGTTTTATATTATATTATAAAAGGCGAATTAGTAGTATGTAACTATTTTATAACTACTTATTATATAAAATCTTATATCACGGCTGTCATTTTACGCTTAAGTGAAAAGTATTTAATTAATCTCAGAAATAGGACAAGATCATAACCAGTGACGAACATTAGTCTACTTTTATATACCAGATTAGAGCGAGCGTACTACATATATCTGTTGGAGTAAGCTTTGGGAAATACAGTCTCATTGGGGAAGAATATGAAGATGTAAAGATAGGAATCAGTTTCCAACTTTACCATCTTCTTTTAATTTAGCTTTACGATTTTCAAAAGCATTTAGAGCAATGTCTTTTAAATAATGAAAATGAAGATGACGCATTGTCTTACGTTTTTGTTTATTGCATTTTTTAATGAGATCATACTCCTCATGCAAAACAAAACACCCTAAACGGAATACACTTGTTGTTGTGTATTCACACATTTGTTTTAAAGAAATATTTTTCAAAGTACATCAAGCCCACTTATGTCTCTGGAAAAGATTTGAATATTTTAGGCTCTGATATTCAAGCAACGGATAAACTTTCTTTACAGGCTGAGAGGAATGTTTCGATTGATGCCACACGCAACAGTACCAATAGCCATCGCGGGGATCAAACCTTTCATGTCGCCGTGCACAATGGCTCTCATTTAAGTTCTGGAAAAGATACCACTGTTCTATCGGGTGGCGATATTCATATTGCTGCTTCCGATATAGATGCCAAGGGCAATGTTGGACTTGGCGCCCAAGGGGAGATAAAAATAGGGGTGAGAAACGATGAGATGGAGTATCATCTTCGCACCAAAAACACGAAAGTGGATATGCAAGCCTCTCATGCCGTTGGCTCTTCGATAAAATCGGGAGGTGACACCACTGTCATTGCAGGGCAGGATGGCAA
>NZ_JBHILS010000060.1:0-2475 GCF_042193385.1 Bartonella sp. TT119HLJHH
ACTGTCTCACAATTTCTCTCTTTACGCTGATGTAAGCTATCGACAAAAGCTTCAGAAAACTGGTATAAGTGGTGCAAACTTTTCAGGTGGCATACGCTATCAGTTTTAAAACAAAACTGTCAAAACAGCGTATTTCTTTTCTATGCATCAACAAAAAAGGCAGCACAATATGCTGCCCTTTTTGTACATTAAAGTCATCCTTTTTCCTTTTAAAGCACCCTTCCCTCTTTATACTTAGTTCTTTACGAAAATCACCAAGACAAGACACAACAAACGCAACAGAGCACTTCCATCCCCAGTGGATGAACAGTACTTCCTACTTTGAAAAAAAGAGAAGTCTATTAGAAATAAATTAATACCACTGTGTTGAAAGATGAAAACCCACTTTAAGCCCAAGTAAGTTAGCTTTTTTACAAGCTTCTTCTACATCCTTTTTTGTTCCCTCATAACCCCAATTTGGGGTATATAATAATCCCTACCATCATGTAAAAGATGTCATGGTACCACTATATCAGTATCTCACAATATTTCTCTGAATAATAATATTCAAAATTATAATTCTTTAAATAAAATCCATTATAAATACATTTTGTATTAGACATAATTAATATCAATTATTTTTTAATTTTGACAAAAAACCAAAAATGTCTTACCAAATAAAAACAATTACTGAAATTAATAACAACTATCCATTTTCACTTCTTCTTATGAAGTTCGCGGGGAAATGAATATTTGGGGGCTATCATAAGGAGAATACTAGTGTATAAAACATCCCTTTTATCATGCACAGCTGCAGCCGCTATCATCCTGTTCAACATCCAGTTCAGTGCACATGCTGAAACCCTCGTAGTTTCTGAGGGAAAACAACAAGAAGTATCCGATAAAACCTACGAAACTATTCACGCAAAAGACGGTGGCAAAATCATTGGCAAGAATTTAATGATAAACCACCCAGTCCATTACGATGTATACGCTGTAACAGCTGAAGGTGTTAACAGTGTAATTGAATTACAGGATAGTAGAATTATCCCAAAACTTGATTCTGAGATTTTCCGCGGTCTTGAAGCCAAAGACGGAGCTACAATCAAAATGATTGGAGGTTCCATTGCAGCTGCCTCTGTTGGCGCTTCTTTTAATAACACGAATAGCAGCGAAAACATGCTAAAAGACGTGGTGATATCAGACTTAGATAAAGATGGACTGCAATTACTCTCAGGAATAGTTACCAAGGGAAGCACGCTCACCTTACAAAATGTAACTGTTATGCATGCAGCGAACGCTCTAACGGCAGATGATCACTCGACAATAACAGTCTCTGGAGGATCATTTGATGGAGAACTCGATGGAATATATGCTTCAAATGGCAGCACGGTTATTATCGACAACAAGACTGAGATTACAACATCCAGTGGTTATGGACTCCATGCTGATGGTGCACAATCCAAGATCACAATGACTGGAGGGACAGTAAGCGGTTGGGGTATAGGCACATTGTTTGCCGAAAACGGCGGACATATTCATGTCAATGGTATTACTATAACATCGACAGATGGCACTGGAACTGGTGTACTGGCCGATGCCTCTGGAAGCATAATTGAATTACATAATACAACGATTAAAGATGTTTCAACGGGGTTTTTTACACAACCAAACGGTACGATCAAGATGACTGGAGGTTCTATTACGGCTTCTATAATAGGCGCTTCTTTTAATAACAGTAAGAGCGCTGAGAACAAGATAGAAAATGTGAAAATATCAAGTGGTAAAGACGATGACCAACAACTTTTCGGGGTAGTCGCCACTCATAACAGCAACCTTACTTTGAAAAATATAACAGTTACTCAAGAAAATATAGGCATAGCCTCCGCTTTTAATTCTCAAATAAACGTATCAGGGGGAGAATTTAATGTAAAAACCTCAGGGGTATCTGCTGAGAGTGGCGGCACCATTATCATAAAAGACAATGCTAAAATTAACGCATCTGATGGTAGTGGACTCCATGCAAGCGATCCACAATCCCAAATCACAATGACAGGCGGAACAGTATTTGGAAAACAAGCTGCATTGTATACAGAAAACGGTGGACATATCGATGTCAAGGATATTTCTGCAACAGCACAAATCGGTGGTTTGCAAATCATGTCTCTCTTCTACACAGATCAAAATTATCCGCAAAAACGTCAAAGCAATGAAATCAATGTGACTAATGCAGATATCCACGTAGAAAATGGTGCTGGAATTCTTATCGGAGCTTTCACTGACAACGATATTGAAAATAATGCAGATCTGGCAATCGGTACAGCAAATCTCAAAAATTCAGAAATCCATGCCGATGTTTTACTAGGAAACGGCATTGATTGGAGATACAAAGAGTTTTGGGACCAGGTAGGTTCAAAAGCGATCTCCAACGGCACCTTCACATTAAGCGCAGATCAGTCTATTTTAGAGGGCAGAGCAAATATTGCTAAAGACAGA
>NZ_JBHILS010000061.1:0-2341 GCF_042193385.1 Bartonella sp. TT119HLJHH
TCATCGCTTTATCGACACCTGGTTTTTCCCATAATGCTAAAGTTGATGGAGGAGGTTGGTTAACACATCCAGCTATACTTAACAGAGCTATGCCGCTCAATAATTGCAAGACTTTCTTCATTCTTCCCCTCCTTCAGTGGGTTTCTTTACGATAAAACAGCTCATAAGCTTGTTGATATTTTCTGTCACCGCTGTTTAAAACAACGGTGAACAATATTGAAATGATTGGTTGAGGAAACAATCCCGCCATTCCAAGCGAAGGCAAAGAGGGGGATTGTTGATCATCACCAATAGAAACACTTAAGGTTTGCATTCAGGTGCATTTTTATATTTTTTACAAAAAGGGCTGTTCAAGCGCTTCTTGACACTGGGCCTCGGGATCACAGCACCTGGACGACATATGGGAAGGTTTTCGGCTTTATGATTCTCGCACCAAGTCCCTCCCCCCACTTTATCACGGAAACCTGATTGAACCATGCAAGCATAAATTGTTGCTTTTGCATTGATGCTCTGCTTTCTGTTTTCTGGAAATACATCATAAGGGGTTGGCATGCCACATTCTAATAATGCTTTTGCTACCTCAGTAAAATCTGCTCCCGATTTCTCCCAGGCTCCTATAGAGGAGGTAGGAGTTTTATTAAATTGACAACCAGTGATGATTAATAGAGTTACAGCACCTAATAGCTTTAGAGTTTGTTTCATTTTTTACTCCATGATTTACTTGAAGGAACTTGTTCACGATGAGATGTGCCATAAGTCTTTTGGCACATATCGCTCGCATCTCCAAGGCAAGTATGGGAACTTATGGGATTTGTAGCCACTCTCAACCATTCTGTCCAAACGTTACTGCCAGCAGGGAGTGTCCCGTAGGTATAGCCATTGCCACCAATAATTCTGCTTACAAAGTCATATCTATTCCCATCAAAGCCAATAGTGGTTTGTTTGCCATCACTCACATAACCTAACAGACCGGATGCAACTAAAACATTGAAGGCTGGTCCATAGAAATTGATCTTCGTGTTGTCGGCTATCCCGTGCACCCCTTCTTGTTTGAAAGAATACAGCATATTCCCCAATGTCATGGTACCACGGCTATGGCCATAAAGTTCTAATCCTGTAATACCATGGCTATACACCAAATCTTTTGCTTCTTGTGTTGAATTGGTCAAACCCCAAAAGTTATTTTCCATAAACTTCTGATAGCCCGCGACTAGAAGTTCTGAGATAGCAGAATCAGCTTCTGGGAACACCACAAAATAAAGCGGTTCATTTTTATCCTTCGCATGTTGAACCGCATAAACAGCGGCTTCCTCTGGTGGAGTAAAGATGCCATTAAAGGACACATGCACCTTGCCATCAGAGCCTTCTTGCAAATGCTGCTTTTCTTCATCCGTTAAATAATGTGCGTGAGGTATTGGTTGTCCACGAGCGTCTCTTATAGGTACCCCATTTGCATCTATTTCATAGAGTATATTACCCTGTTCATCACGGTCGACCACGGCGATGGGGTGCTCTTTGATAAACATGGTTTTATAGGAATCATCGCTGTATTTAAACCCTTCTTCTAAGAGTTGCGTTGCCATTTCACGGTTTTCATGGACGATTTGTTCCAGCTTGCCTACATCGAGCTGTTCTACACCCTTATGGGCGCTGGCAGTATCACGATTAAGGGAGGCTATGGCTTGTTCCACATCTTGCCCTGTCAATGCCTTCTGCCCAGCTTCATCAGTAATGACGATGGTGCCATCGCTAATGGCGGATTTGGTGTATCCTTCCTCTGAATCTTGGGCTTTTGAATGATCTAAGAGATTTTTAGCAATGTTTTTCCCGACACCATATTTGCCTTGATACATCGGACCACCGGCAGAAATGCTTAAACCTTGGCTGCTAGCTTGAGCATGCGCACCGTTGCTGATATCACTGGTGGTAATGCTTCCAGTGGTCAGGCTGTTTTTATCTGCCGGCGCGGTGCTGGCAATGATGCCTCCGGTCAGCGTTGTTTTGTCTTTAACTATGATATTAAAGCCGCCATCACCCGCTTTGATGCCTGATTGTTCCACAACACTATGATAATCGCTGGAGGATTTATCCTTGTTCAAGGAAATATTGGTTGTGGCTGTACCATCCTTTTCTCGGCTATTATAACCAATGGAAACAGAGTTTTGCTTGCTGGAACTGTGTCCCGTATCACTGCGGCTGGTAATGGCAAAATCACCCCCTACTTCCATTTCTACACGCTCTCCAGAAGCCACGGCGCCTGCCAGTGTGGTGTTTGCCCCACTCGTTGTGTGAACTGTGCCGGTGCCAATAATATGGCTGTTCTTCTGGTGAACCTCCTCAC
>NZ_JBHILS010000062.1:0-2196 GCF_042193385.1 Bartonella sp. TT119HLJHH
GTTCGTTGTTTCCACTAATTCCGTTTGTGTGGTACTTAGTTCACTCATCTTGATTTCCTCCTATTTGAGCGCAATTCCCCCGTGGCGTGAATCACGCATGTGTTAAAAGTTGGTTTGGTTGTTAGAGTTTGGATTTTATAGGCTGCATTATGTCTTCAGAAATTATGGTATCTACATAAGGCTCGTCTTTATACCCAGAGATAGTGATACAAAGTTCACCTAGATTGTGAGTATTTCTCACAACTAACTGTGCACACAAGGTAGGTTTAATTCCATATTTATACATGATTTATTTTTTCTCGTTTGTTGTGATACGGCTTTCTCCGCAGATCTCTGAATCTCCGTAAATTTTTGCGTCGCCATAAACTCTTGCATTGGGATAAACAATTGCATTTCCGTAAATCTGTGCGTTTTCAAAAATGCGACCACCACCATATACTCGGGCGTTATTATAAATTTTTGCATTGTCATAAATTTTTGAACCCCAAGTAACACAAGCATTATCATAGACCCAGCAATTGCCATCATGAGAGAGATTGCTTTCATTTTCTATAAAGCCCCCAAGGTCCCCAGCCTTAACATCATCAAAATCTCTTAAAGCACGAATGCGGTACAATGTATGGCAACTTACAATATCGGTGGTTTCATTAGTCAATTCGTATTTTTTCACCATGCTTTTTCTCCAGTGGACATGACGTTATCGCCATCAATATCCGCATCACGATAAATTTTTGCGTCGCCATAAATACGTGCATTACCGGAAACTGTTGCCATTCCATAAACTTCGGCAAAACCGTAAACATGTGCATTATGTTTAATTCGTGCACTACCATAAACTTCAGCATCATCATAAACTTGAGCATTATCGTAAACGCAAGCACAAGATAAGACGAATGCATTACCACCTACCCAGCAATTACCATGATGCGATAGGTTGTTTTCATGTTCTATAAAGCCGCCTAAATTACCTTTTTTAATAACTCCAAAGTCTCTTAAAGCGCGGATACGGTGAAGAGTTACCCCTTTAAACTCAGCTTTCTCATCAGTAAGTTCGTACTTCTTTTCCATGGTTTATTGCCTCACGCCCGTTGTGATGATTTCATCATTGATGATCTCTGCGTTTCCATGAATAAATGCATCACCATAGATTTTGGCATTTCCCCCAACTTTTGCTCTAATGGAAATCAATGGACTGTCATAGATTTTAGCATTTCCATAAATTTCAGCTTTTCCACTAATAAATGCACCACCGGAAACTTGTGCATTTTCGTAGATTTGTGCACTGGCAAAAACACGAGCATGTCCAAAAATCTGCGCATTGCCAAAAATATTAGTTTCTCCGGTAACAGATGCACTACCAAAAACACATGCATTTTCGTAAATATCAGCAATGTTATCAATATAAGCATCACCAAAAACCTTGGCTTTGTCATAAACTCTTGCATGACCATCCACACGAGCGTTTCCATAAACATGTGCATCATCAAAAACCTTGGCATAACCATAGACTTTTGCATCATCGCCTACCCAGCAATTGCCATCATGACTTAGATTGTCTTCTTTTTGTATAAAACCGCCTAGATCGTCTGCTTTAACATCATCAAAATCCCTTAATGCACGAATGCGGTGGAGAGTTTTGCCATCAACCTCAGTTGTTTCATCAGTAAGTTCGTATTTCTTTTCCATGGTTTTTGCCTCTACCTTAAGATAGCATCACTTCCATAAAATGCTGTTTTGCCAGCTACTATGGCATTACCACCAACTTTTGCGTTATTATAAACTTCGGCATCATCATAAACCTTAGCATTTTCATAAACTTTGGCATTTTCAT
Organism: Bartonella sp. TT119HLJHH; assembly: GCF_042193385.1. Taxonomy (NCBI): domain Bacteria; kingdom Pseudomonadati; phylum Pseudomonadota; class Alphaproteobacteria; order Hyphomicrobiales; family Bartonellaceae; genus Bartonella; species Bartonella sp. TT119HLJHH. Next base: position 1,832 of record NZ_JBHILS010000062.1, read on the forward strand.
AAACCCACGCCTCACCACCAACCCAGCAATTATCATCATGGCTAAGATTCCATTCACTCTCGACAAAGCCTCCAAGGTCGCCTTCTTTGACATCATCAAAATCTTTTAAGGCGCGTATGCGATAAAGCGTTATTCCATCAATTTTGATTGTTTCATCAGTGAGTTTATATTTCTTTTTTATCATGATAACCTCCTCTTAATGCATGCTTTGTCTTTTAAGCTCTTGAGACAGCACACCAATTCCTTTTGCTGTGATTTTTGCGCAAGGAATGACTTTTTCTATTCCACTTGCGGTTTGAAGTGTGATAGTTGGACAATCCATAAGTTTCTTTTGGATTTTGTCTTGATACGGTAGCAAATTTCCA
>NZ_JBHILS010000063.1:0-2177 GCF_042193385.1 Bartonella sp. TT119HLJHH
GTATCAAGAGGTCTGTAAATGCTTCTGTCATAAGCAGATGACTGATCTTGATTATCATCATTTTTGCCATCTAAAAGCTTTAACTCGCCTTTGTACTGAGGCAATATGACTTCTGTTACATAGCGATCAACACCGTTTTTATCTTGCCATTTGCGTGTCTGTAATTTTCCTTCTACGTAAACTTTTGAACCTTTGTTTAGATACTGAAGTGCAATTTTTGCCAAATGTGGATTAAAAATCACAACTGAATGCCATTCAGTTTTCTCTACTTTTTGATGAGTATTTTTATCTGTATAGCTCTCAGACGTTGCCATTCGAAAATTGACCACCTCACCACCAGAAGGCATAGTTTTGCTTTCTGGATTGGCACCTAAATGACCAATTAAAATCACTTTATTAAGCATGTTTGTAAGTCCCATTAAATGATGTAAAAATCATAACATGTTTTATATGTTTTTACAATATTTTCAGTTAGCTAATAACAATTATTTAATGTTTTACATTATGTGCTAAATCACTAAAGCGTGTAAAATCGGATTGAAATGCAAGGGGAACGATTCCTGTCGGACCATGGCGTTGTTTTGCTATAATAACCTCGGCTTTACCCTTGGCTTGCTCCATTGCCTCTTGCCATTTGCTATACTCAGCAGTGCCTTCTTTTGGTTCTTCATTTTTGAGATAATATTCTTCACGATAAACGAACAGAACAATGTCGGCATCTTGCTCGATTGAACCAGATTCACGTAAATCGGATAATTGTGGACGTTTATCGGTTCGGTTTTCAACTTGACGTGAAAGTTGTGACAGAGCAATGATGGGAATATTGAGTTCTTTTGCAAGTGCTTTTAATCCGGTGGTAATGGCTGTAATTTCTTGAACGCGGTTTTCTAATGAACGCTTTGAACCACTTGTCATGAGTTGGATATAATCGATAATCAAGACATCTAGACCATGTTGTCGTTTAAGACGCCTTGCACGGGCGGACAATTGTGCAAGGGATACACCACCCGTTTGATCAATATAAAGAGGGATTGTTTGTAAGGAGCGCATTGCGTGAATGATGTTGGTAAATTGCTCTTCTGAGATATTACCACGGCGCATATCAGAAGAAGAAACCTTTATTTGCTCTGAGATAATACGAGTTGCAAGCTGTTCTGTTGACATCTCAAGTGAAAAGAAACCAACAATACCCCCTTCATTGGCTTGGCTGTTATCATGACGCTTGCAAGCATTGGCAATATTAAAAGCAATATTGGTAGCCAGAGAGGTCTTCCCCATAGCAGGGCGCCCCGCAAGGATAATCAAATCAGATGCTTGTAACCCTCCCATTTTCTCATCAAGTGTTTTGATATGGGTAGCTATCCCTGAGAGCCTTGAGGAACGCTTTTTCGCTGCACTTGCCATGTTAAGTGCTTTTGCAATGGCTGTATTAAAGTTTTCAAACCCACCCCCGTATTTTCCCTTTTCTGCCAATTCAAACAACTGATTTTCAACAGTTTCAATTTGTTGTGATGTTGTAAGTTCTACAGAAACATCATAAGCTCTATTCACAACTTGAGTGCCAAGGTTAATTAAAGAGCGTCGGATAAACAGATCATAAATGACGCTTCCATAATCTTTAGTATTAATGATTGTGACTGCCTCGGTAGCTAAACGCACCACGTAATTATATACAGTGATGTCACCAATTTTCGCATCATTTTCAACAAAGGGCTTAATAGTAATGGGATCTGCAACTCTTCCCTTTTGAATAATTTGTGAGATGATATCAAAAAGCCTTTGATGCAACGGTTCAAAAAAGTGCTCTGCTTTTAAAAAATCAGAAACGCTATCAAGAGCATTATTATTGATAATGATAGCACCCAGCAAAGCTTTCTCTGCTTCAATATTATGGGGAAGTTGACGAAAAGAAGATTGTTCTTCTGTTTGAAAAGAAGGTAATTTAACAGCGCTCATTTTATTCATTATGATTTAAATTGATTTGATAAATGATAATTATAAATCACTGAATCTACAGTGTGAATCCCATTTTTATTTTACTTAACAGCTTGCGTTTTGATACGTTTTGTGCAATAAAAAGATGTTCTTTTATATTTCGATTGGTTATTTTAATCGTTTATTTAGATCGCTAGCTGTTTTGATCATAAAAGCCGTGTCTTAAAGGACGCGGCTTTTTT
>NZ_JBHILS010000064.1:0-2167 GCF_042193385.1 Bartonella sp. TT119HLJHH
AAAAAACGTAAACAGAAAGGGCAAAAAAAGTGGGTTGCAACGGCGGTGGGGCATGCACCATGGGGATTAGGGGTAGCAGAGTATTTTTATAACCTTTACGAATATGATGATGGCACAAGAGAATACGAAGAATTTGACGGTGGTCAGTATCATGAGATGCCTGAATGTTGATATTCGATATCATATCAAAAAACACAATAAAGTCAATATGTTGTGTGAAGTTATTTTATATGAATCCACTTAAGAATCCACACTTTTATACGTGATTCATTTGACTATTTTTTATATAAGATTGCCATGTATGAATAGACCATAAAAAGCTAATCATAAAGAAGTTTAAGAAGAAAAAACAACTTCAAAATGTCCTTCAAGCGTTTTAACTTCTTTCGGATTAACAATAATCTTTATATCGTTTCCCAATTTTGCCAAACACTCAAGCATTTTCATTTCACTAATTCCTCGAAATTCTCCACTTAAGAGTTTAGACAGTTTTGGTTGAGTCATTTTCAAAAGTTGACTAGCCTGTTTTTGTGTTAAGTTCTTTTCTTTAAGAATTTGACTAATCTTATGAGCAAGTTGCGCTTTGATAAGCATCTCTCTGGAATCTGAAAAGCCAAGATCCGCATAAACATTGGAACTACCGTGAAAAACATTGATCATTTTAATTCCCTTCTAATTGTTCTGCTAACTTGAGACGTTCTTTAATCAGATTAATGTCTGGTTTTGGTGTTGCAATGCCACGGGTCGATTTTTTCTGAAAACAATGCAACACATAAAGAGATTTTTTATATTGTATCGTATAAACAGCGCGATAAGTTCCTTGAATATCGCGTTCAATAATTTCTAGAACATTGGCAGATCCACCCCCCTTGAGAACCTTAACATTTTCTCCTCTATCTCCTATCTGAGCAAGATAAAGAGCATAACCAATCCTTTGTTGAATAAGATCAGGAAGACTTTTTATATCTTTGAGTGAAGAACCAAGCCATATGATACGTTTTATTTTACTCATGATTACTAATATACCCATATGGATATATTTTCAAATGTTTATTTTAATTTTGTGATTTTTTAATAACTATTATTAATAAAATTGACTTGATAAAAATGGTAACAAAAAACCATAATTGTTTATTTATCTTATGAAAATCTGCTTTTAAAAACCAATGCTCGTAAATGTAAAAAAACGTTTTTTACAGATGTTCACTTAATATGCATTTGCTTTTGATTGGATTGTTAAAGCTACCGAGCATTTTGATTTGTTTGATACGTTTGAGAGCAACAAAAAGCGTTTATAGGCTCTCTCATTCAAATGAGTGATTAAAGATCATACGCACATTTACGTTTCTTTTGATAAGTTTTCATATCTCTAATAGAGCGCTTGCAATATGATACGTTTTGTATATATGCATTCATTACTCCATTGTGGATGATTCATTTTAATCAATAAAAAACGCTATTTGAAAGCCGCGTCATATCATTTGGCACGGCTTTTTTTTATTTTACTCTCTCTTTTATGATATGTTTATAGCAATGCATTTTATATGCGTTTATAACCATAAAGAATGCACGTCTCCCATGTCTCTTTTTATTCTGTTTGATCAGTTATATTGACAACATTATCCCTTTCATAAACCTCACAATTTTTTGGAACCAACCTTACTTTGCTTTTTTATTGATTTTTGCATTGCCATAAACCTTTCCATAAATCTTTGCACGACCATCAATAACAGCATAATTATAAATTTTTGCATGGCTATAAATGCAAGCCAAGCCACAAACCTTGGCATGACCATAGACGCGTGCATAACTAAAGATGGACAAAAGGTTTTGGTGCCCCACGTTTATTTGGCACCAAACACTTCTTTAGCACAAGATGTTTATGGGGCAAAAACGCAGCAAGGAAACTTCGCCAGTGCTAGAATAAAAGGCAATGGCGTCACTATAGAGACGGACCGTTTTGCCAATAGCGGTACCATATCAAGTAATGGTGCATTGCATGTTTCGACCACGCAAACATTGTTTAATGATGGTGGGTTTTTAGATGCCAGAGGTGCTGTAGAACTCACCAGTAACGGTCTTTTAGCCAATTCTTCCGGTGTTATTCATGGTGATACGGTTACCATGACGGGTGATACGATTGTCAATAGTACCGCTAAAATCCGTG
>NZ_JBHILS010000065.1:0-2163 GCF_042193385.1 Bartonella sp. TT119HLJHH
GGTAGGTATCAAAATGAAAAAAATTGAAAAAAATAAAAAATACGTATTGACATTAAGGAAAGGTTCGTTTAGAAAGGTCGACAAGTGCTCAAAACACTAAATCACAAGCGGATAAACACCGATAAGGTTTTTCCCATTTCTTAAAAATACTGGCTGTCTTTTATGCTTTGAATAGCGTATAACGATTTTGTCGGGTGTGGTTACACCATACAAGACTCTTTATGAGAAAAGTGTGACGACGGACTTGTGACCGTGTTTTGAACACCCGGCGCCCTTATAGGGTTGTCAATTCAAAACCCAATAATCACAAGGATTACTAGCATGAAAGCTACAGTTAAAAATCAAGAATCTTCTCCAAAATATGAACTTACTAATGAAAACCGCGTTGTTAACGGTGTGACTTTACACCGCATTAAAGCTTTAAGAGATTTTGATGATGTTAAGGCGGGGGACCTTGGCGGTTTTATTGAAAATGAAAGTAACTTATCCCATGATGGCAATTGCTGGGTCTATGATAATGCTATGGTTATCCAAGCAAGCGTTTCCGAAAACGCCAAAATACGCAATAATGCTTGTGTTGTGAATTATGCTAAGGTTTATGGTAATGCTGTGATTAGTGATAAGGCATGGGTTTTGAATGATAAGGCACATGTTTATGACAATGCAGTCATTAATGGCAATGCAAAAATTGGGGGCTACGTTTATGGTAATGCCGTTGTGAGTGATAATGCCGTTATTACAGAGGGGGCTTTTATTTACGATAACGCCCGTGTTTATGAAAATGCCCATGTGAGTGGGCTTGTGTTTAATGATGCCCATGTTTATGGGAAATCACGCCTTGCTGCGTGGTCAAAAGCTTATGGAAATGCTCATGTTTTTGATAAAGCTATAGTTTATGATGGTAGCAATATTTATGACAATGCCAAGGTTTCTGGCTCGGCGCGTGTTGGTCCCTGTGCAAAAATTCATAATAATGCTCATGTGAGTGGCAAGGCACAAATTTGCCAATTTACAACGATTTATGGCAATGCCGTGGTTAATGGCAATCAAAAAATTTCTGAAGATATTTGTGGTGATGATAAAGCAGCGTAAATAACGGGGCGGGCGGTGCGGGGGCGCCTCCTTATAACCATTTCATTTAAAAATTTGTTTGAATATTAGATTAGGGAGCTACCTATGACCACTAAAAATGTATCTAAAAAATATGAAATTATAGACGAAATAAAAAAAGTTTACGATGCAGAAACCCGTCAACCTAGATACTTTTATCGCATACGCGCATTAAGGGATTTCGATGATGTCAAGGCTGGTGACCTTGGTGGTTTTATTGAGAAGGAAGATAACCTCTCTCATGATGGGAATTGCTGGGTGTATGATGATGCTATTGCAGCATATGATGCTGTCGTTAGTGAAAATGCTAAAATACGTAATGAAGCCGTTGTTGCTCAAAATGCTAAAGTTTATGGTAACGTTGTCGTGAGTGATAAAGCCAAGGTTTATGGTCGTGATACCCATGTTTATGGCAATGCTAAGATTTTTGATAATGCTAGTATTAGTGGTACCATGTGGTTTCGTGGCAAGGGGTGGGTTTATGGCAAGTGTGTGGTTAATGGCAATGCCAAGGTTTATGATCATGCTAAGGTTTGTGGTCAAGTTTGTGATAATGCCGTGGTTTATGGGAAAGCTTTTATTAGTATAGAGGCAAAAATTTATGACAATGCCAAGGTTTGGCACAGTGCTTATGTGAAGGGCTTTGTTTATGGCAATGCAAAAGTATCAGGGTCTTCTTGTGTATACGAAGGTTCTCATATTTTTGATCATGCTAGGGTTTATGGTAAAGCGCTTGTCTACAAAGATGTCAAGATTTATGGCAATGCCCGTGTTTATGAGAATGCTCGTATTTATGAAAAAGCAGAAATTTATGATGATGCGTGTGTTTCTAATAGGTCTATTATTGAAGAGGGTGTAAAAATCTCTGGCAACGCTGTTATTAAAGGCAATAAAAAAATTTATAAAGATACTGATGGTAGTGAACAAAGCACAAACAAAGCAGCGTAAATAACGGGGCGGGGGGCTGCTTTATAGCAAAAAAGCCGCGTCCTTTAAGACACGGCTTTTATGATCAAAACAGCTAGCGATCTAAATAAACGATTAAAATAACCA
>NZ_JBHILS010000066.1:0-2145 GCF_042193385.1 Bartonella sp. TT119HLJHH
AACGGTTTTAATGACATTTCAACTCCTCATGTCTTGATCCCATAAATTACACTCACATTAACGGGGCGCGTTTCAACACCACCAACCCTCTCTGCCATGAGGTGATGTTCATGATGCTCTCTGTCATTCAGACCTTCTGTTATAGGCGTTGAATAATATAAAAAATTAGCAAAGGGCTTTAACAGCTTACTTGTAATCTATTTATATCTGTGTAATAATATACATTATGGATAGATTTATTGGGATAGGTAAGGCCGCTCAAGTTTTGGGTGTTTCGATTAGCACTTTGCGCCGTTGGGAAGGTGAAGGCAAAATTATTTCTGAGCATACGGCAGGAGGACACCGCCGTTATGACCTATCCAAGCTTAGACCTGAGCTTTTTCATTCCAGAGAACTGTCACAAAGAAAAACCATTGCTTATGCGCGTGTATCGAGCCATGATCAAAAAGACGATTTAGAGCGACAAAAACAGGTTCTTGAGCTTTATTGCGCAAGCCAAGGTTGGACTTATGAACTCATCTCTGATTTAGGGTCAGGGATGAATTATCGTAAAAAGGGTCTTAAACGTTTATTGGATGCTCTCATTGAAAATGAGATAGGTCGTTTGGTGATTACGCATAAAGATCGTTTATTGCGCTTTGGTGCAGAATTGGTCTTCGCCATTTGTGAAGCCAAACAAGTTGAGGTTGTCATTCTCAATCAGGGGGAAGAAAGCAGTTTTGAAGAAGATTTAGCCAAAGATGTTTTAGAAATTATTACTGTCTTTAGTGCTCGTCTTTATGGAAGTCGTTCGAGAAAAAATCAAAGGTTATTAGAGAATGTTCGTCAAGCTGTAGAGGCATCGCAATGATTGTTGCTCACAAAATAGCTCTAGACTTAAACAATAAACAACGAAGCTACATGGCTCGAGCCAGTGGTTGCGCGCGCTTTGCTTATAATTGGGCACTGAAGGAATGGCAGCAGCAATATGAAGCATGGAAGAAAGATAATAATTTACCAAAGCCTAATGACTATGCGCTACGTAGACAATTCAATTCTCTAAAACGAGAACAATTTCCATGGATAATGGAAGTCACTAAAAATGCTCCACAAATGGCAATTATTCAATTGGGTATGGCTTTTAAGAATTTCTTTTCAGGAAGAAGCCGATATCCCACTTTGAGAAAGAAAGGAGTGCACGATCGTTTTACTTTAACCAATGATCAAGTACAGTTGCAAGGTTCCAAGATAAGAATTCCCAAACTTGGTTGGGTTCGTCTGCGAGAACAATTGCGATTTCAAGGAAAGATCTTGTCAGTAACCATTAGCCGTAAAGCGGATCGGTGGTTTGTAAGTCTTAGCGTTGAAACCAATAATCAAGAGCCACTGAGCGAGAACCAAGCTATTGTTGGTCTTGATTTGGGCGTCAATGCACTTGCAACGCTTTCGACAGGAGAAACCATAAGAAGCGTTAAACCTTATAAGGCTTTGCTAAATCGTTTACGGCGCTTATCACGAAGGCTAAGCCGTAAGCAAAAAGGCTCGAGCAATCGTTATAAGGAGAAACAAAAACTCGCTAAGCTTCATGCACGGATAAGTAATATCAGAACAGATCATTTGCATAAGGTTACAACAGATTTAATTCAGCGTTTTGGTACATTTTGTCTGGAAGATCTTCATGTAAAAGGCTTGCTGAAAAATAAGCATTTATCGCGTGCCCTTGCAGATCAAAGTTTTTTCGAGTTTCGCCGTCAATTGGAATATAAGGCGGCACGTTATGGTCGACAGATTGTTATTGCAGATCGTTGGTATGCGAGCAGTAAGATCTGCCATCATTGCGGATGTAAGATTGAACAATTGCCTCTTAACATACGTGAGTGGAGATGTTCTCATTGTGGTACACACCATGATCGAGACATTAATGCCGCGATTAATTTAAAAAACTTGGCGGTGAGTTCCACCGTATCAGCCTGTGGAGAGGAAGGCTCTGGCCAATGTCCTGTGACTTTGGTGAAACCAGCCTCAAAGAAGCAGGAAATCAACAGTATATTTAATCAGAAATGATCACATTTACATAAGTTTGATAGAACGGAAAGGCAAGCTTATGGTGCACGCGTATATCCTCTGCCCGCACACCCAAACGTTCAGCAAGCTTCAACCTTTGCT
>NZ_JBHILS010000067.1:0-1963 GCF_042193385.1 Bartonella sp. TT119HLJHH
GAGAAATGGGATGAGAAGCGCAATATTGGCTTGGGAGCAGAGCATGATTGGTCCAGTCATGGAGCAGATGCCTTTGGATTGATGTGCGTGGCTTATGAAGAACCTCCGACGATACAAAAGCGACCAGCTTATAGCGGCAGAACGGAATATGAGAGTACCTCATGGATGGCAGAATGATGTATGATGAAGAGCATTTAGATAAAGAAAGTAACGCATCAGATTTGTCGACAGAAGGCTTATTTCGCAAGCTTGTGAGTTGGTACAAAGAAGATGTGGAGCATGTGAATAAATGGCGTGAACATGCGCGGGAAGATTTTCGTTTTTACAATGGTGATCAGTGGAATGAGGCTGATTTAGCGGCGTTAAAAGAGCAACGCCGCCCCGTTATGACTTTTAATCGTATTGCTCCGCTTGTGAATGCTGTTGTGGGTTCAGAGAGAAATAATAAGCGAGAAGTGCAGTTTATTCCCCGTCAAGTAGGGAAGGCATTGCCTAGTGAATTGCTTACTGGTGCGGCAGAATGGTTTCGGGACATGGCGCATGCAGAATACGCTGATAGTGATGCTTTCCAAGATGCCGTTATCTGCGGCATGGGGTGGACTGATACCCGCCTTGATTATGAAAACAGTCTTGATGGTGAACCGGTCATTACGCGTTTAGACCCACTGAAAATGGTCTGGGATAGTGCAGCAGTGCAACCGAATTTAACCGATGCACAACGCATGTGGTATGTAGATCGCAAGCCCTTGGAAGTAGCTAAGCAGATGTTTCCCAAAGCTCATTGGAGTGAACTGAGTGCAGATTGGGCGCGTGATGGGGTTGCTTATGAGGGCATTCATCATAATGATCTTGAAGCTTATAATGATGAGAAGGGCATTGATGTTGAAAACGGTCGACGGATGATCACACTTGTTGAATGCCGTTGGTTTGAAAGCGAGAGGTATTACAAAGCGCCCGATTTAAGCACTGGAGAACTTCGTGATTATAGCGAGGAAGAATTTAAGCAGCTCCAGTGCATGATGCACGATATCCAAGGGGCAGCTTTCAATAAAAAGGTTGTAAGACGTGCTTTTTTAGGGAGAAAATTGCTTGAATCCCCCGATCAACCTTTGGTTCCAGCGGGTCAATTGGGTTGGGAGTGTATAACGGGGTATTTTGACAAGATAGAACGGCAATTTTATGGGGTTGTGCGTCCTACAAAAGACCCACAACGGTGGGCGAATAAGTACTTTAGTCAAGTTATGTATATCCTTAATAGCCAATCCAAAGGCGGGATAATGGCAGAGAGTGGTGCATTTAAGGATGAGAGAGAAGCAGCAAAAAGTTTAAGCCGATCAGACAGTATTACATGGGTTAAACCTAACGCATTGGCACAAGGAAAGATCCAACCCAAACCCGTAGCACAGTTTCCACAAGGCTTTTTCCAGCTGTTTAATGAAGCTAAGGAAGCAATTAATCAGGTGACGGGTTTATCGCCCGAATTCATTGGCACAAGAGAAGTGACACAAGCGGGTATTTTGGAGGCACAACGACGCCAATCCAGTTTAAATCTGCTTGCTTGTCTGTTTGATGGTTTACGTTTGTACCGCAAGCGGCAAGGTAAGATTATTTTGCATCTTATCCAGAATTACTTGTCCGATGGTCGTTTGGTACGGATATCTGGTGAGGAGAATGCGCAATATATTCCATTGACGCGTGAAGAAGTAACGAGTGTCGAGTATGATATTGTAGTTGATGATGCGCCAACCAGCCCGAATGAGAAAGAGCGCACCTTCGGTATTATCACACAACTGCTTCCATTGCTTCAAAATGCCATTACGCCGGATATTATGCTTGATCTACTTCGTTATTCTCCATTGCCGGCGTCATTACTCAATCGTGTCAGTGAGAAGTTCCAACAGCAACAAATGGCACAACAACAGCAGATGGACCCCGAGCAGGAAATGAAGTTGCAGGAAAAGCA
>NZ_JBHILS010000068.1:0-1952 GCF_042193385.1 Bartonella sp. TT119HLJHH
TTTTAATGGGTTGTGGAGCCTGCTGTGTATTTTCTGATGTCATAAAATACGCCCTCCAGATAATAAAAAACCCCGCATTTGCGGGGATTTTGAACTGTACATTTCCCTCTCTAGACACAATACGCCTAAGTACAGCAATGTCATTAAATACGATTTGCTACACTTTGTCAACATAAAAATAACACATATTGATAATTTCAAAGAGAATCTGTTAGTCAGTGTTAATTATGACAATTTAAAGGATTAAGTAATGAAGTCACTATCCATAACGCTCATAGTAATATTTATAGCTTTCTTTTCGATATCAGTGTTATCAAGATACACTAGTGTAGATAGTTTAGAACAATACGATAAACTTTACGAAAAATATGTAAGTGAAAATTATCAAAACTCAGAATATCATCAAAAATTAGCAAAGGCAAAAGAATCGGTGGAGTATTTAAAAACATTTATGGGAAGTACTGTAGACATCCCCCATGACAAAAGTCCATTTTGGAAGCATTTAATAACACTACCTAGCAATCCTCCGGAATTTAATATTTTAAAACATTATCACATAGTGCTTGTTTTTTGTGGTCGTTTTGCTGATTTATTACAAGGTGATAAAAGTATGCCCACAGTTACATTTAACGACTTGCAAACAAAACTTAAGAAATACGGTAGTATTTTTAATGACTGGGATACTATAGAAACTATTTTATTTCTAGCAAAATTTGAAACACATTTTAATGATCCAATGTTTGAATACGCAGAAAAATTTTTGAATTCTCCAAATGGCATTAGCAGAAAAGAACAAACTATTCGTACAGAGCATATGATACTAGGACATGAAAGCGTTCGTTTACAAAATACAGTGAATATGTGCTCTATTGCTATAAGTGTATATAGAGAAATGATGCCCAAAGAAGATATAAGACCCTCAGTAAGATATGGCTCTTTTGAAAAATGGAAGCGATATTTAAAAATTTTTTAAACTAGCGATTAAATACTTATGAAGCGCATTAAGAGCAACGCGCAGTGAATTCACAAGGTGTGGTAGCATTTGATCTTCTATAACGAGGCACTGTAGCGCTGCATAAAGGTTATATTGTCTATAGAGGCATTGGGCTTCTTTTAGTGCCTCTTGCATGTTGATAAACTGCTCTGTTGCAAATTCTACCCATTTATCTCTTGCCTTATCATCAGATGATGACGGCATTTCGTCATAAATCGCATTAGGCAAGCCTTTTGCGCATAAATAGTCGTTTCTTATCTGTAGATATTGCTGGGCGGTGTCGTATTGCTCTTGAGTAATCACGCCTTTTAAACAAAGCCGCCCTATATAAGTACCAGAAAGTGGATTTTTTGCCTCTTGTAGCGTTAAACCAAAGCGTTTTGCACGCATTTCTATTGCCAATTTATCAACGGCTTCACGCGGTGCTTTTGCACGTGATATACGTCCGTTTGGTTCTCTTACCTGCCCTGCTATTTTAGGGCGTCCCCTCTTTTTATTTTTTTTCACTTATGTCCTCAGATGTCTGTTTAATATCTTGCCAAATTCTCTCTGATCTTGACCATGAAATTCGATTTAAAAAGAACAATAAAACCACTAAAATGCATATTACAGCAGCAACACCTAACTTAAGTTTTAAGTGACTTTGATCCCAAGAAAGTTTTAAGAGCAGAATGAAAAGTGTACTCAATAAAGCACCCATCACTATACTGTAATAACTCATTGATGTAGATGACATACAATCTCTTAACAGCTCTATATCATTCTCTGTAAGCATATAAACGGGTTCAGATTCTTCTGTACTAACCCTAGGCTTCTTTTTACTATCCATTAAAGCACCTTCTGTTTAAAAAGGAACACTGTCATTCATAACGGTATGGGGTGTATCAAGAGGTCTGTAAATGCTTCTGTCATAAGCAGATGACTGATCTTGATTATCATCATTTTTGCCATCTAAAAG
>NZ_JBHILS010000069.1:0-1903 GCF_042193385.1 Bartonella sp. TT119HLJHH
ATTTACACCTGTAAACAAGCCAAAGAAAACAACAATGGCACGAAAAATTCTCAAAAGAGAACTTTGGCGTAAAAATATCAATAACAATACAGATTGCCCCCGCTTTGCATTATTCATGAAGCACTCTTTAAAAGAACTTCATGAAACCTCTAACAAGTCCACTCAAAACAGCCACTGCCCTATGACGCTTTTAACAAAAGCACATGCCTCTGTTACCAAAGAAAAGTGACACCCAAAACTGCTTTATTTTAACTGCTGAAGATCTCTCCCCCACATCTATATAAAGAAACCTCTAAACAAAACTGTTTAGCCCGTCAATGGTTAATACATCAATATCCCCATAAATATAAAGGATAAATTTGCTCAACCATATCCCCTTGCATTCATAGAGTGAACCTTCAAAACCTATCTATAAAATGCGTGGTAAAATGCTTCAAAATACTTATTCTGATATCTTAAAGCACATATCAAATTTGTCTTTTTTCCATAAAACGAACAGCAAATTTCACTATTTTGCTGATTTTACCTCATGTCATGGGCTGTGGATAAGCAGCATTTAATAAAATTTCTTTTTAAGCAGGTTGTGGGTCTTTAGCACCCTTTTTTTATTTTATTATTGCTATTTGTTTTAAATAGATCTAGCAGATTCTATTTAAAGTTTTTTGACACCGATAGATCAACGCTTATATAGCGGTGGGGTTTTATTATAAATGCTTCAATCTCATAACAAATCACTGACATTACGCTCTCTGTTACAATCCTACCGTGATCATACAGAAAGTGCGCGCGATAGAGGAACTTCTTTTGAAAAGTTTGTAATTGCTTATTTGACGCAAGACCCTCTACAATGCCAAGAATATGAAAAGGTTCAAACCTATTATGAATGGGCGCAAGAGCATGGGGAAGATGGGCGTGATATCGGCATTGATCTGGTTGCTAAAATTCGTGATGAAGAAGGATATGCCGCTATTCAATGTAAGTTTTATAGTGCAAATCATCAGATCAAGAAGGAAGATATTGATAGCTTTATTGCTGCCTCGGGAAAAAAGATCTTCACACGCCGTATTCTGGTTGATAGCACCGAAGGTAATTGGAGTAACAATGCCGATCTCACCTGTGAAGGACAAGGAATCCGCATTCAACGGATTAATCTTTTTGATCTGGAAAACAGTCAAATAGATTGGGCAACCTTTGAAAGCAAAGGGGAAGCTACTCTTAAGAAAAAAGAACCGAAAAATCTTTTAGATCATCAACAAGAAGCGCTTAAAGCTGTTTGTGAAGGGTTACAAGAAGCAGACCGCGGCAAGCTGATTATGGCGTGTGGAACGGGAAAGACCTTTACCAGTCTGAAGATAGCAGAAGCTCTTGCTGGTCAAGGTAAACGTGTTTTATTTCTTGTCCCCTCTCTTTCTTTAATGTCACAAACAATAAGAGAATGGACAGCAGATACAGCAATACCCTTGCGTTCCTTTGCGGTGTGTTCTGATACACAAGTTGGCAAGCGTCGTAAAGCCCAAGATGATGCTGCCGAACTCGATGTCTCGGATCTCGCTCTACCAGCAACAACAGATTCTCAAAAGCTTGGAGAAAAAGCCAATAAGACTTCTCCTGATGCCATGACTGTGGTCTTTGCTACCTACCATTCGATCCAAGTGATTTCGGATGCGCAAAAGAAATATGCTTTACCGGAATTTGATCTGATCATTTGTGATGAAGCACACCGTACCACTGGAGCTGTGTTAGGAACAGACAAGAGTGAATCTGAGTTTATCAAGGTTCATAATAATAGCCTTATTCGGGGCAAGAAACGTCTGTATATGACAGCAACCCTTCAAAATCAGCATAATACTCATGACGATAATAATCATCTTCGCTACCAAACTCAGGATATGCATCATCACAG